>JBKCTS010000261.1:0-11284 GCA_046318695.1 Acidovorax sp. | reverse complement strand
TGCTTGACCGCAGCGACGCCTCGCGCCGAAGACATCAGAGGAAAACTGAAATCAAATTCCGTGGTCAATCGCTGCGCGATTCACCACGGCGGGATGGTGTTTGACAAAAGTGGGGAAGCCCTTGTAGTTCGAGCTAAGCGGGAGCCGACGGTGTGACGACTGGCCCGCGAGGCCGATGATAGCCAGCACGGTCTCGCGGGCCAGGCGGCGCGCCGTCGGCTCTCCGCTTGAGCGAGGGGTTAGGCAGCACTGCGCGACTCTGAGAGCGCCTTGAGCCTGCTGAGCGTAACCGGAAGACCGGAGTTCAGTTGCTTCGAGAGCATGGGGCCTAGGACCAGGGAGAGAAGGCCTGAGAAGGTGACCCGGTGGGCTACCTCGGTAGCCCCAGGAACTGGGACAAGCTCATGCTCGAAGACCATGCGAAACAGCGGAATCTTGGACTCGACCGTGAAGCAGCGGCCAGGCTCCACCTTCGTGACAACCATCGGGACCGTGTTTCCCTTGGTGGGTGTGAGCCGCCCCTTGCTACCTACAGCAAACGGGCCTTCAAGCGAGGCTTGCTTTGTGTCTGGATCCCAGGTGTGCCAGTTCTTGACGTCCTGGTAGATGCTGAAGATCGACTCGGACGACGCGTTGATGGTGATTCGGTGTTCGACTTGCATTTTAGACTGTGCGCGGGAACGGCGTTGGCTTGTGCTGCCTAACTAGAATTAGATCGCCACATGCTACCCATCTGAGCCGGTCTAAGTCAATCGCGCAGTGCATCATTCGCACAGTCAATGCATGATAGCAGCAATTTAGACCGCCTAAAATTCTGCCGATGGACGCGCCCTTCGATCCGACCGCCCCTGCTGCGCCGCAGCCGCCCAGATTGCTGGAGGCTATGCGCCAGCGCATCCGGGTGCTGCACTAGTCCATTCGCACCGAGCAGGCTTACGTCGATTGGGCGCGCCGCTTCATTTTGTTCCATGGCAAGCGCCACCCCAGTGAGATGGGTGCGCCGGAGGTCACGGCCTTTTTGACGCATCTGGCTGTGGAGCGCAGCGTGTCTGCCTCCACGCAGAACCAGGCCAAGGCCGCCATTTTGTTTCTCTACAAAGAGGTGCTGCAGCAAGACCTGCCCTGGCTGGACGAAGTCGTTTCGGCCAAAAATGCGCGGCGCCTGCCGGTGGTGCTGACGCAGCGCGAGGTGCGCGAGTTGTTGCTGCACTTGCAGGGCACGCAGTGGCTGGTGGCTTCGCTACTGTATGGCACGGGGATGCGCATTCTGGAGGCGCTGCGCTTGCGCGTGAAGGATGTCGAGTTTGAGCGGCGCGAGTTGATCGTGCGCGAGGGCAAGGGCAACAAGGACCGGGTGACGGTGCTGCCTGAGAACCTGATCGCGCCGCTGCGCGAGCAGATGGAGCGCGCCCGCGTGCTGCACCGCAAGGATCTGGATGCGGGCCTGGGGGCGGTCTGGCTGCCCGATGCGCTGGCCGTGAAGTATGCGAATGCCGCCACGGCGTCGGGGTGGCAATATGTGTTTCCGAGTGCGGTGCGGTCGGTGGACCCGCGCTCTGGGGTGGAGCGGCGCCACCACATGCTGGAGCAGTCGGTGCAAAAAGCCGTAGCCCTGGCAGCGCAGCGCGCGGGCATCGACAAGCCCTGCACGCCGCACGTGCTGCGGCATTCGTTTGCCACCCACATGCTGCAGGCGGGTTATGACATACGCACCGTGCAGGAGCTGCAGGGCCACTAGGATGTTAGCACCACCATGATTTACACCCACGTTCTGAACAAGGGCGGGCGCGGTGTGCAAAGCCCGCTGGATGCGCTATGACGCGGGGTGCCTCGCCCGCCCACCAGCCCCTGGCCGAGCGGCTTCGGCCGCGCAGTCTGAGCGAAGTCATCGGCCAGCAGCATGTGCTGGGCCCGGGCATGCCGCTGCGCCTGGCGTTTGAATCGGGGCGGCCGCACAGCTGCATCTTGTGGGGGCCGCCGGGCGTGGGCAAGACCACCATTGCCCGGTTGATGGCCGATGCGTTTGACGCGCAATTCATCAGCATCAGTGCGGTGCTGGGTGGGGTCAAGGACATAAGGGATGCGGTCGAGCGGGCCGAGGCCGCGCGCGATGGGCTGATGCAGCAGCGCACCATCGTGTTTGTCGATGAGGTGCACCGCTTTAACAAGAGCCAGCAGGACGCCTTTTTGCCGCATGTCGAATCGGGCCTGTTCACCTTCATTGGCGCCACCACCGAGAACCCGTCGTTCGAGGTGAATTCTGCGTTGCTGTCGCGGGCGGCGGTGTATGTGCTGCAGCCGTTGTCCGAGCAGGATTTGAAGCAAATTGTGGCGCTTGCGCACGCTGAGAAAGCGCTACCCGCTATCGAAAGCGTAGCAATTGACCGTCTGGTGGCGTATGCCGATGGCGATGCGCGACGCCTGCTCAACACCCTGGAGACGCTGGGCATGGCCGCCGCCCAGGAGAGGCTGGCCGAGATCACGGATGCGTGGCTGCTCAAGGTGCTGGGCGAGCGCATGCGTCGCTACGACAAGGGCGGCGAGCAGTTCTACGACACTATCAGCGCGCTGCACAAGTCGGTTCGTGGCTCAGACCCCGATGCCGCCCTGTACTGGCTGGTGCGCATGCTCGATGGCGGGGCTGACCCCCGCTATCTGGCGCGGCGCCTGGTGCGCATGGCCAGCGAGGACATTGGCCTGGCCGACCCGCGCGCGCTGCGCCTGGCGCTGGATGCTGCGGAGGTTTACGAACGCCTGGGCAGCCCCGAGGGCGAACTGGCGCTGGCCGAGTGCGTGGTCTACCTGGCGGTGGCGCCCAAGTCCAACGCCGTGTACAAGGCCTACAACGCCGCCCGCGCCTGGGTGAAGCACGACGGCACCCGAGCGGTGCCCATGCACCTGCGCAATGCGCCCACCCGCCTGATGAAAGACCTGGACTATGGCAAGGGCTACCGCTACGCGCACGACGAGGAGGGGGGCTTTGCCGCTGGAGAAAGCTACCTGCCCGAGGGCATGCCGACGCCCGGTTTCTACCAGCCGGTCGAGCGTGGTTTGGAAATCAAGATTGCACAGAAATTGAGTGAACTGCGGCAGCGCAACGCGCAGGCACAGGCCGAAGCCGCGGCGGCAGCAATGTCTGCGCTGGACGGTCACGCATCGGCCGGCAGTGGTGATGCCAAGGACAACTCATGACGACTTTGGGCCGCAAAAATCGCAATAAGCTCGCGCAACCGTGATCTCGCTTGCATCACGTACGCTTATGGATTGCGTTGTGCGCTGATCCGGCCGAAATCCGAGGGAAAACCCGGCCCGGTCAGCGTTGGGCCACTTGGGTGTCCTGGCTACAATTTCGACCTCAAACCCGCTCAGCTGCACTTCTGGCGGGTTTTTTGCTGGATGGCAGTCGGGCCCACAAGGCTGTACCGATTTTGGTGCCGCAGCCTTGGGTACGTCACAAACGAAGGACTTCTCTTATGGAAATTTTGCTGCAACAGATCATCAACGGTCTGGTACTGGGCAGCATGTACGCCTTGATAGCCCTGGGCTACACCATGGTGTACGGCATTATTCAACTGATCAACTTCGCCCACGGTGAAGTGCTGATGATCGGTGCGCTGACCAGCTGGAGCTGCATAGGGATGATGCAGGCAGCCATGCCCGGCACGCCGGGCTGGATCATCCTGCTGCTGGCCACCATCATTGCCTGCGTGGTGGCCGCGGCGCTGAACTTCGTGATCGAGAAAGTGGCCTACCGCCCGCTGCGCAGCAGCCCGCGCCTGGCGCCGCTGATCACCGCCATCGGCATGTCGATCCTGCTGCAGACGCTGGCCATGATCATCTGGAAGCCCAACTACAAGCCCTATCCGACGATGCTGCCCAGCACCCCATTTGAAGTGGGTGGCGCCTATATTTCGCCCACCCAGGTCCTGATTCTGGGCGTGACGGCGGTCGCACTGGCTTCGTTGGTCTATCTGGTGAACCACACCAACCTGGGCCGCGCCATGCGCGCCACGGCCGAGAACCCCCGGGTGTCGTCGCTGATGGGTGTCAAGCCCGACATGGTGATTTCGGCGACTTTCATCATTGGAGCCATCCTCGCAGCCATCGCCGGGATCATGTACGCATCCAACTATGGCACCGCGCAGCACACGATGGGTTTCCTGCCCGGCCTTAAGGCGTTCACGGCGGCGGTGTTTGGCGGCATTGGCAACCTGGCCGGTGCGGTGGTGGGCGGCATTTTGCTGGGCCTGATCGAGGCCATCGGGTCGGGCTATATCGGCACGCTCACGGGCGGTCTGCTGGGCAGCCACTACACCGACATCTTTGCGTTCATCGTGCTCATCATCATCCTGACGCTGCGCCCCTCGGGCCTGCTGGGTGAGCGTGTGGCCGACCGTGCCTGAGGGACTGCACATCATGAAGAACACCAAAACCAACTGGATCATCGGCGCCATTGCGCTGCTGGTGCTGCCGCTGATCCTGCAATCGTTTGGCAACGCCTGGGTGCGTATTGCCGACCTGGCGCTGTTGTATGTATTGCTGGCCCTGGGCCTGAACATTGTGGTGGGCTACGCTGGTCTGCTCGACCTGGGCTATGTGGCGTTTTATGCCGTGGGGGCGTATTTGTTTGCCCTGATGGCCTCGCCGCACCTGGCGGATAACTTTGCGGCGTTTGCGGCCATGTTCCCCGATGGGCTGCATACGTCGCTTTGGCTGGTCATACCGCTCGCGGCGCTCCTTGCGGCATTTTTCGGTGCGCTGCTGGGGGCGCCCACGCTCAAGCTGCGCGGTGACTACCTGGCCATCGTGACTTTGGGCTTTGGCGAAATCATCCGCATCTTCCTGAACAATCTGGATCACCCCGTCAACCTGACCAACGGCCCCAAGGGCCTGGGGCAGATCGACTCGGTCAAGATCTTTGGCCTGGACCTGGGCAAGCGCCTGGAGGTGTTCGGGTTCGACATCAGTTCGGTCACGCTGTACTACTACCTGTTTCTGGTGCTGGTGGTGGTGTCGGTCATCATCTGCTATCGCCTGCAGGATTCGCGCATCGGCCGCGCCTGGATGGCCATCCGCGAGGATGAAATCGCCGCCAAGGCCATGGGTATCAACACCCGCAACATGAAGCTGCTGGCCTTCGGCATGGGCGCTTCGTTCGGTGGTGTCTCGGGCGCCATGTTTGGCGCGTTCCAGGGCTTCGTCTCGCCCGAGTCTTTCAGTCTGATGGAGTCGGTGATGATCGTTGCCATGGTGGTGCTCGGTGGCATCGGCCACATTCCGGGCGTCATCCTTGGTGCGGTGCTGTTGTCGGCCTTGCCCGAAGTGCTGCGCTACGTGGCTGGCCCGCTGCAGGCGATGACGGACGGGCGCCTTGACTCGGCCATCCTGCGCCAGTTGCTCATTGCGCTGGCCATGATCGTCATCATGCTGTTGCGCCCCCGCGGCCTGTGGCCCGCGCCGGAGCATGGCAAGAGCCTGACGCAAAAGACCTGAACACCGCAGAAAGTTAGAACATGGCAGAGAACAACCAGAATCCGGCCAACGTGGTGCTGCGGGTGTCGGGTATTTCCAAGCGATTTGGGGGCCTGCAGGCCCTGTCCGATGTGGGTATCACCATTGAGCGCGGCCAGGTCTATGGCCTGATCGGTCCCAACGGCGCTGGCAAGACCACCTTTTTCAACGTGATCACGGGCCTGTACACGCCCGACAGTGGCAAGTTTGAGCTGGCTGGCAAGCCCTACGAGCCCACGGCCGTGCACGAAGTTGCCAAGGCGGGCATTGCCCGCACCTTCCAGAACATCCGGCTGTTTGCCGACATGACCGCCCTGGAAAACGTGATGGTGGGCCGCCACATTCGAACCAAGTCGGGCCTGCTGGGTGCCGTGCTGCGCACCAAGGGCTTCAAGGAAGAAGAAGCCGCCATTGCCAAGCGCGCGCAGGAACTGCTTGACTATGTCGGTATTGGCAAGTTTTCTGACTACAAGGCTCGCACCCTGAGCTACGGCGACCAGCGTCGCCTTGAAATTGCCCGCGCCCTGGCCACGGACCCGCAGCTCATCGCGCTGGACGAGCCCGCAGCCGGCATGAACGCCACCGAAAAGGTATTGCTGCGCGAGTTGATCGACCGCATCCGCAAGGACAACCGCACCATTTTGCTCATCGAGCACGACGTGAAGCTGGTGATGGGCCTGTGCGACCGCGTGACGGTGCTCGACTACGGTAAGCAGATCGCCGAAGGCACGCCTGCTGCTGTACAGAAGGACGAAAAAGTGATTGAGGCCTATCTGGGCACCGGTGGGCACTGAAGGATAAAAATGGCCGAAAAATCCAACAAAGTTTTATTGCAGGTCAAAGGCCTGAAGGTGGCCTACGGCGGTATCCAGGCCGTCAAGGGCGTCGATTTCGAAGTGCGCGAAGGCGAGCTGGTGTCGCTGATCGGCTCCAACGGTGCCGGCAAGACCACCACCATGAAGGCCATCACCGGCACGCTGGGCATGAATGACGGCGACATCCTGTACCTGGGCCAGAGCATCAAGGGCAAGGGCGCGTGGGATCTCGTCAAGCAAGGCCTGGTGATGGTTCCGGAAGGCCGTGGCGTGTTTGCGCGCATGACCATTACCGAGAACCTGCAAATGGGCGCCTACACGCGCCGCGACAAGGAGGGCATCCTGGCCGACATTGAAAAAATGTTCACCATTTTCCCGCGCCTTCGCGAACGCAAGGACCAGCTGGCGGGCACCATGTCCGGTGGTGAACAGCAAATGCTGGCCATGGGCCGCGCGCTGATGAGCCAGCCCAAGGTGCTGCTGCTGGACGAGCCTTCGATGGGTCTGTCGCCCATCATGGTGGACAAGATTTTTGAAGTGGTGCGCGATGTGTACGCCCTGGGCGTCACGGTGCTGCTGGTTGAGCAAAATGCCAGCCGCGCGCTGGCCATTGCAGATCGCGGCTACGTGATGGAGTCGGGCCTCATCACCATGACCGGCCCGGGCACCGAACTGCTCAACGACCCGAAGGTTCGCGCCGCCTACCTGGGCGAGTGATTCTGCCCAACCAGGGCCGCCGATTTGAGGTCGGCAGCTCCATCGCATGGCGTGCCCACGCCAGTGCGGCAGCCCCGGTTTGGTTGAACCTAGAAACGGCAGTTGACCGCTCTTGATCTTGCCGCACACCGCGTGGACTCGGGCCTTGCGTTGTTTTCGCAGCCTCACCTTTCGGGTGACAGCGCTATGCACCTGCCAGCGCCGCTTTTGGAGCGCCAAGCGGTGTTGCGCCTCCTTGCAGGCACGGGCCTGCCGCTTCGTCGCGCCTTGCCTGGCACCCCAACAGCAGCGCTGGCAAATGCATCCAACTGCCGTTTTTAGCTTGAATGCCCGCTGTGCGCGGGCAGCATGGTGCAGTTCAAATTCAATGGCATGCCTGCGTTTTGCGCCGGCGCCAGCCGCCAAAGCTCACGCGCTATTAAAATAGAAGCTTAAAAGCCTTGACTGGCAAGCGCTATCGGGTGAAAAACCATTTTTCTTTGGCGCGCGGGCCGCGTGCAGGCCGCTGGCTCACTGCGAAATCTTGCGCGCTTCTTCGATCTGGTATTCGAAGTAGCGCTGGAAGCTGAAGGCGATGCTGGCCATCAGCACCGCAGTGCCGATCATGAGCGACGCCACAATGGCCCCGACGGTCATCCAGTTGGTGCGTCCAGGCGGGGCGTCAGGCGCTGCGGTGGGGTTGTAGCGGGCGTTCCACTTTTCCGGCGTCATCAGGGCATACAAAATGCCGCGCAATGCACAGCCAGCAATCGTGAAGCCCAAAAAAGGAATCAGCATCCAGCTGAAGTGGTCGTCCTGCCCCCATTGCTGTACGCGCTGGATGCCGTAGACGCCCAGCGCTGTGGGGATGGGCAGCAACCAGCCCAGCACGTCACCTGCACCGTGCAGGTAAAAGCGGTGCAGGCCCAGCGGCCCCCCCACGAAAGCGAGCCAGGCGGCGATGGTTTTGTTTTTCATGGTGCCGATTGTCATTCAGGCGCTGTTGTGTCGCCCTCGCCCAGGACTTTCTCCATCAGGACGATGTCCCGCCATGCGCCGAACTTCCAGCCCACCGACCGCATGACCCCCACGTGGGTGAAACCCAGGGCGGTGTGCACCCCCACTGAGCCCACGTTGGCCGAGTCGCCTATCACCGCCAGCAGCTTGCGCACGCCAGAGGCTTGGGCCCGCTGTATCAGCTCGGCCAGCAGCGCGCGCCCCAGGCCCATGCCTCGCGCTTGCTCGGCGACGTAGATCGAATCCTCGGCTGAAAAACGGTAGGCGGGCCGGGGCTTGAACCAGTTGGCATAGGCATAGCCCAGCACCTTCCCGTCCACTTCCGCCACGAGCCACGGCAGGCCCTTAGAAAGCACGTCAGCTCGTCGCCCCTGCATGTCCATTTCGGTCGGAGGATCAATCTCGAAAGTGCCTGTGCCGTGCAGAACGTGGTGGCGGTAGATGGCGGTGATGGCAGGGATGTCCTGGTCGGTGCTGGCGCGGATCGTAGGCATCGGAAGGGAAATGGATATAATCGCGGGCTTTGCAGCGTGTCGCTGGCCGGGTGGCCATGTCGCGTGTCTCAAGCGTTGCGAATACTGTTTGCGAACACCGTGGCCCATGGCAATCGTTGCCGAAGGTCACCACCCGAAGGATAAATCATGGTCGTCATTCGACTCTCCCGCGGCGGCTCCAAGGGCCGTCCTTTCTTCAATATCGTTGTGGCCGACAAGCGCGTGCGCCGCGATGGCCGTTTCATCGAGCGCATTGGGTTCTACAACCCCATTGCCAAGGAATCCGAAGAAGGCCTGCGCGTCGCGCAGGACCGTCTCACCTACTGGCAAAGCGTTGGCGCACAGTCGTCGCCCACCGTCGACCGCCTGATCAAGCAAGCGGCCAAGAAGGCAGCCTGAAGCGTTTCGCAAGGGGCGGGGTTCGTCGGCTGGTCTGGCGAATCCCGCCCTTTTTGTGTTTCTGGAGCCGATGTTTGCCATGACTACCACCGTATCCCTCGCGCCCGCTGAGCTGCCCGCAGATGCCGTCGAGGTGGGGCGAATTGCCGATGCCTGGGGTGTCAAGGGCTGGTTCAAGGTGCTCTCGCACAGCAGCAGCCCACAGGCTCTTTTCAGCGCGAAAACCTGGTATCTGCAGCCCTCCGACCGAGGGCCCAGGGCGTTCGCTGGCACGGTCGTGCTGCCGATCCGTCAGGCCAAGGACCATTCGGACACCGTGGTGGCCTGGGCTCAAGGCATCGACGACCGCAACGCCGCTGAAGCGCTGCGCGGAGCCCGTATTTTTATTCCGCGTTCCAGTTTCCCGGCGACGACCGAGGATGAGTATTACTGGGTCGATCTGATCGGTCTGGCCGTGTTCAACCGGGAGGGCGTTGACCTGGGCGAGGTCCGTGAGCTGATGTCCACCGGGCCGCAGACCGTGCTGGTGCTGGGCTATGAAGAGCAGGGCAAACCCAAGGAGCGCATGATTCCTTTTGTGTCCGCCTTCGTCGACAAGGTGGACCGACCCGCGCGCCGCATCACGGTCGACTGGCAGCCCGACTACTGAGCTGCGCAGCGTTCACCCCGCCAGGCTGAGCACCATGCGCTTTGATGTCATTACGCTGTTCCCGGAGTTGTTTGGGCCGTTTCTTGCCAGCGGCGTGACGCGCCGCGCCTACGCTAGCGGGCAGGTCGATGTGCACCTGTGGAACCCGCGAGACCACGCCCAGGGCAACTATCGCCGGGTGGACGACCGCCCCTTTGGCGGCGGCCCGGGCATGGTGATAATGGCCGAGCCGCTTGCGCAGTGCCTGGCGGCGATCCGCAGCGCGCGTGCCGAGCCGGTCGAATCGCTGGCCCCAGTGGTGCTGTTTTCGCCCATCGGACAAGCGCTGAACCACGGTGTGGTTGAGCGCTGGTCGGTCGGTGCGGGCGCGGTGCTGCTGTGTGGGCGGTACGAGGGCATCGATCAGCGTTTCATCGACCAACATGTCGATGTGCAACTGAGCGTGGGCGATTTTGTGTTGTCCGGCGGCGAAATCCCCGCGATGGCGCTGCTCGACGCAGTGGCCCGGCTGCAGCCAGGGGTTCTCAACGACGAGGGCAGCCACCAACTGGACAGCTTCAACCCCGCGCTCGACGGGCTGCTGGACTGCCCGCACTACACGCGCCCCGAGGAGTGGGCGGGCAGCGGCGTGCCAGCGGAGTTGATGTCGGGCCACCATGCGCATATCGAACGCTGGCGCCGCGACCAGCGGCTTGCCATCACGGCCCGGCATCGCCCCGATCTGATCGATGCCGCGCGGCTGGCCGGGCGTCTGAGCGCCGCAGACGAGGCGGTACTGGCCAAGCTCGGCTAAATTGCTATAATCAAAGGCTTTTCGATCCTCTGCCCGGCCGTTTTGCAATACTGCTTTGCCTGCAAAGCAGCCACTGCAAGACATTCAAACGTCAATCCCGACGCAGCCAGTTGTGGCGCGGCCAAGATCGTGGGAATCCAAATGAACCTGATTCAGACCCTGGAAGCGGAAGAAATCGCCCGCTTGAACAAAACCATCCCCGAATTCGCTCCGGGCGACACCGTTGTCGTGAGCGTGAACGTGGTGGAAGGCACCCGCAAGCGCGTGCAGGCCTACGAAGGCGTGGTGATTGCCAAGCGCAATCGCGGCCTCAACAGCGGCTTCACCGTGCGCAAGATCTCCAGTGGCGAAGGCGTGGAGCGTACGTTCCAGACCTACAGCCCTCTGATTGCCAGCATTGAAGTCAAGCGCCGCGGTGACGTGCGCCGTGCAAAGCTGTACTTCCTGCGCGAGCGCAGTGGCAAGTCGGCACGCATCAAGGAAAAGCTGCCTTCGCGCGTCAACAAGGCTGCAGCCACCGTCGCATAAGGCGCGGGCCCATCCTGACAAGCCGCTACAGCATCTGCCTGTAGCGGCTTTTTGTTTGTGCGCCCATAGCGGGCGGGCACCTTGTCCTACAGGCACCGGTTGTGCGATGGGGGTGTGCGGTGGTGCCTGGCGCGATCTTGCCTCGCGGGTAAAACCCGAGCGGCCCATGCCCCAGCGGGAGGCCGGCCGATGTGGCGGGGGTGACTTCTATCATGGAGGTTTTCTGCGCCGATTTAAGGAAGCTCTTACATGGACGTCTCCAGAAGAGCAAGATTCGGCGACATGAAGGTCTGAAGGGTTTGCAGTCTTACATTCGGCCTGTCGGTGCAGGGTGTTCGTCCTGCTGGCCCTGATGGCATTCGCGGGTGAGGCTCCTGTCTGC
>JBKCTS010000260.1:0-3786 GCA_046318695.1 Acidovorax sp. | reverse complement strand
ACGGCCTGGTGGCCACCGCCGGGCAACTCGGCCATGTGCACCTGCACCAGGTCGGCCCGAAGCCCCGCTGCCAACTCGCCCCGGTCGGCCATGCCAGATGCAAGGGCCGGATTGCGCGTGACGGTCGCCACGGCCTGCGGCAGCGTCAGGATCTCGTCGTGCACCAGCCGCATCACAGCGCTGAGCAGGCTGCCGGGCACATAGTCGGACGAAAGAATGTCCAGCAGCCCCGCGCGGGCCAGATCGGCCGCCGCCACGTTGCCCGAGTGAGAGCCGCCCCGTACCACGTTGGGCCCGCCCATCACCGTGAGCAGGCCGCGCTCATGGGCCGCCTGCGCGGCAGCCAGCGTGGTGGGGAATTCCGACATCGCGGCCCCTTCGGCATGGGCTTGTTCCACATGACTGACCGTGGTGTCGTCGTGGCTGGCCAGAGAGATGCCGTGCTCGCGGCAGTACCCAACAAAGTAGGCGCGGTGTGGCTCGGCGTACTGCGCCTGCAGCGTAGCCGCGTGCGCCACCTGGCGCTCAAACTTCTCAGCGCTCCAGCCCTTCTTGCCCGTGTAGTACGTGCGCGCCTGCTCGATGTTCTCCCACTGGCGCTGGCCCGGGGTGTGGTCCATGAGCGAGATCAGCGACAGGCGAGGGTGGCCGCGAAACGGCTCGAAAAGGTCAATGGTGTTGGGAGCAGGCAGCTCGCAGCGCACATGCAGGTGGTGGTCGGCACGCAGCAGGTTGCGCTCGGTGCAGGTGTCGATGGTGTCGAGCACGCTGTTCCAGGCACTGCCACGCAGGCTGTCTGCATCGGCCTCGCCCACGCCCAGCGCATCCAGCACGGTGGTGATGCCCGCCGCCGCGATCTCGGCGTCGTGCGCCAGCAGGGCCGGCATTTCGGCCCATTGCACCTTGGGGCGCGGCATGAGGTGGCGCTCGAAGTTGTCGGTGTGTACCTCCACCAGCCCTGGCAGCAAGTAATCACCGCCCAGGTCGATGCCTTGCAGTGCGGATGAGCCGCCACTGGAGAGCGCCGCGATGCGGCCATCGGCCACATGAAGGCTGCCCTGCACCACCTCGCCGGGCAGCACCATGCGGGCATTTTTGAAGACCATGGCGCTCATGCTGCACCTCCGCGAAAGTCGCCCACGTTCACCCGGCGCGTGGCTACGGCAGCGCCCACCTGCGCGTCGTGAAAGATACCTACCAGCGCCGCGCCGCGATGCACCGCCTCGCGGATCAGGTCGATCACGGTGGCGGTGTTGGCGGCGTCCAGCGATGCCGTGGGCTCATCGAGCAGCAACAGCGGCTTGGGCTTGATCATGTTGCGCGCAATGTTGATGCGCTGCTGCTCGCCCCCAGAGAACGTGGCAGGCGGCAGGTGCCACAGCCGATCGGGAATGCGCAGGCGCGTCAGCCATTGCCGCGCCTGCTCGCGCGCGCTCTCCAGCGCTGCGGCGTCGTCCCCCGCATCCTCGGCCAGCGGCTCGGCCACCACGTCGAGCGCCGCCACGCGGGGAATCACGCGCAGGAACTGGCTCACGTAGCCCACCGTGTCGCGCCGCAACTGCACCAGGGCACGCGGGGTGGCCTGGGTCACGTCCACCAGGCCGCCGTCGGCCGAACGCACCGTGATGCTGCCCGCATTGGCGCTGTAGTTGGCGTAAATCATCTTGAGCAGCGTGCTTTTGCCCATGCCGGAGGGGCCGTCGAGCACCACACATTCACCCGGCTGAACGGCCAGATTCACCTGGCTGAGCACGGGCAGTTCAATGCTGTTTTGATGGTGCAAGGTAAAGCGCTTGGCCACGCCTTGCAGCTCAAGAATGGGGGCGCAGGAGGTGTGGTTCATGGCTGGAGTACCGAAGAAACAAGAAGCTGGGTGTAGGGGTGCTGCGGGTCGTCGAGCACCTGATCGGTCAGGCCGGACTCGACCACCTGGCCGCGCTGCATGACCACCATGCGGTGCGCCAGCAGGCGCGCCACCGCCAGGTCGTGCGTGACCACAATGGCGGCCAGCTGCATCTGCCGCGTGAGCTGGCGCAGCAAGTCCAGCAGGCGCGCCTGCACCGACACATCCAGGCCCGATGTGGGTTCATCCATGAACACCAGGCGCGGCTGCGTGACCAGGTTGCGGGCAATTTGCAGGCGCGGGCGCATCCCGCCGGAGAAGGTGCGCGGCGCATCGTCGATCCGCGCAGCGTCAATCTCCACGCGCTGCAGCCACTCGATGGCCGTGGCGCGCAACTTGCCGTAGTGGCGCTCGCCCAGACCCATCAGGCGCTCGCCCACATTGGCACCGGCCGACACGTCCATGCGCAGTCCATCGGCCGCGTTCTGGTGCACAAAGCCCCAGTCGGTGCGGGCCAGCAAACGCTGTTGGGCTTCGGTCATGGCGTACACGTCCTGCAGCTCGCCACTGCGCTGGCGGAAATGCACCGTGCCTTCCTGCGGCGCGCTGCGTGCGGCAATGGCGTTGAGCAGGGTGGACTTGCCCGAGCCGGACTCGCCCACCACCGCAAGCACTTCGCCGGGCCACAGGTCAAAGGACGCGCCTTGCAGTGCAACGCGGTCGCCGTAGCGCTTGCCGATGTTGCGCACGCTCAGCAGCGGCGCGGGAGGGTTAGGAGTGTTCATGTCAGCGGTTCCACAACAAAACTCAGGCCGTGCTGTGCAAAGCCCAGCGATTCATAGAAGGCATGCGCGCCCTTGCGGCATGCGTTGGAAGACAGCGCCAGCTTGTAGCAACCCGCCTCGCGGGCCTGCTGCATGGCGTGCGCCATCATCTGGCGCCCCACGCCGCGCCCTTGCTGGGCGGGCGACACCACCACGTCTTCCACAATGGCCGAAGGCGCGCCACGGTGGGCCAGGTTGTGCATGACGACAAGCGCGTAGGTGCCGATCACGGCATCACGGCCCGCTGCATCGCATGCCACCCACAGGCGGTAGCTGGGGTAACGGGCAAACTGGGCCCACACCGCCTGGGCCTGCTCCAGGGTCAACACATCGGCAGGGCTGTCTTCGATGGCGGCATACAGGGCCAGCACGCTTTCCAGATCGGTCTGCGCGGCCTGGCGGATGTGCACGCTGCTCATACGGCAGCGCCTTGGGCACCCGCCGCATCCTGCTGCTGTGCCTGGCGCTCCTGGCAGTAGTCCGAGTCCGAACACACATGCATGCGTGCGCCCTGGTCGTCGGTGATCACTTCATCCAAGAAACTGTCGGTAGCGCCGCACAAGGCGCACGCTGCATCCCAGCGCTGCACTTCAAAGGGATGATCCTCAAAGCCCAGGCTCTCGACCGGCGTGTAGGGCGGCACGGCATAGATGCGCTTTTCGCGGCCCGCGCCAAACAGTTGCAGGGCGGGGTTCATGTGCATCTTGGGGTTGTCGAACTTGGGGATGGGCGAAGGCGCCATCACGTACCGGCCATTGACCAGCACCGGGTAGTCGTAGGTGGTGGCGATGTGGCCGTAGCGCGCGATGTCTTCGTAGAGCTTCACATGCATGAGCCCGTACTCGGCAAGGCCATGCAGGGTGCGCGTCTCGGTCTCGCGCGGCTCCAGGCGCTGCATGGGCTCGGGCACCGGCACCTGGTAGACGATGACCTGGCCTTCGGCCAGGGGGGTCTCGGGGATGCGGTGGCGGGTCTGGATGAGTGTGGCCTCGCGCGTGCGGGTGGTGGTGGCCACTGCCGTGGTGCGCTCGAAGAAGCGCCGGATGTTGACGGCATTGACCGTGTCGTCCGAGCCCTGGTCGATGACCTTCAGGCAGTCCTGCGGACCGATGATGGACC
>JBKCTS010000259.1:0-3091 GCA_046318695.1 Acidovorax sp. | reverse complement strand
ATTACCGTGGCCGCCAAGGGTTGAGCCCAAAGCAACTGGAGGAAATCAAGGCGCTGTACGGGTTCGACAAGCCCGCGCATGAGCGCTTCGCGCAAATGCTGTGGTCGTTTGCACGGTTTGATCTGGGCCAGAGTTCCTATCAACGAAAAGCCGTCTGGGACCTTGTGCGTGAAAAGCTCCCCGTCTCCATCAGCCTGGGCCTGTGGACGTTTTTCATCAGCTACTTGGTAGCCGTGCCGCTGGGCGTGGCCAAGGCGGTGCGTGCAGGGTCCCGCTTTGATCTGGTGACCACGCTGCTCATTTTGGTGGGCTATGCCATCCCCGGCTTCGTGCTGGGTGTGGCGCTGCTGGTTATCTTTGGCGGGCAACTGCAGTGGTTTCCGCTGCGGGGGCTTACCTCGGCGAACTGGGAAGAGCTGAGCTGGGGCGCGCGCATCGTGGACTACCTGTGGCACATCGCGCTGCCCGTTACGGCCATGGTGCTGGGCAGCTTTGCCGTCACGGCCATGCTGACCAAAAATGCGTTTCTGGAAGAGATCCGCAAGCAGTATGTGCTCACGGCCCGCGCCAAGGGCCTGTCTGAGCGGCAGGTGCTGTGGAAGCATGTGTTTCGCAACGCGCTGATCCCCATCGTCACCGGCTTTCCTGCGGCCTTCATCGGCGCTTTCTTTGCCGGTTCGCTGCTGATCGAGACGCTGTTCTCGCTCGACGGCCTGGGCCTGCTCAGCTACGAAAGCGTGATTCGCCGCGACTACCCGGTGGTGCTGGGCACGCTGTACCTCTTTACGCTGATCGGTCTGGTGACCAAGCTCATCAGCGACCTTTGCTACGTGTGGGTGGACCCGCGCGTGAAGTTCGACTAGCCCGCACGGACAGCCTGCCCTCATGAGTTCCGAACCGGCCGTATCCCTTTCTCCATCCCGCCGCGCATGGCTGCGCTTCAAGCGCAACCGCCTGGGCTACTGGAGCCTGCTGATCTTCTGCACGCTCGTGGTGATCAGCCTGTTTGCCGAGTTGGTGAGCAATGACAAGCCGCTGATCGTGCGCTACCACGGGCAGACCTACTTTCCGATGCTCAAGGACTACCCCGAAACCACCTTTGGCGGGGACTTTCTGACCCCCACCGATTACCTCGACCCGTTCATCCAGGAGCGCTTGAGCAGTGGCGACAACTGGGCGCTGTACACCATCAACCGGTATGGCCCCAACACGCTGAACTACTTTGCCAAATCGCCCAACCCGTCGGCCCCCACGGGAGACAACTGGCTGGGTACGGACGACCGGGGGCGGGATCTGCTGGCGCAGTTGCTCTATGGGTTCCGCGTCAGCGTGCTGTTTGGGCTGGCACTGACGGTCACAGGGGTTTTGCTGGGCGTGGTCACCGGCGCGATACAGGGCTTTTTCGGCGGCAAGACCGACCTGGCGTTTCAGCGTTTTATCGAGATCTGGGGTTCCATGCCCGAGCTGTATCTGCTCATCATCTTCAGCGCGGTGTTTGCACCCAGCATTTCGCTGCTGCTCATCCTGCTGAGCCTGTTTGGCTGGATGGGGTTGTCAGACTACGTGCGTGCCGAGTTCCTGCGCAACCGCCAGCTTGACTATGTGAAGGCCGCGCGCGCGCTGGGCGTGAGCAACCGCCAGATCATCTGGCGCCACATCCTGTCCAACAGCCTCACGCCGGTGGTCACCTTTTTGCCGTTTCGCATGAGTGCGGCCATTCTGGCCCTGACCTCGCTCGATTTTCTGGGGCTGGGCGTTCCGCCCGGCACGCCCTCGCTGGGTGAACTGCTCAGCCAGGGCAAAAACAGTATCGATGCGTGGTGGATATCGCTCTCCACCTTTGGCGTGCTGGTGACTACGCTGCTGCTGCTGACGTTTATGGGCGACGCGCTGCGCGATGCGCTCGACCCCCGAAAGGCTGACCTGTGACCGCGCCCGCCATGCCCCATCCACCTGCGCTACTGGACGTGCAGGACCTGCGTGTGCGCTTTGGTGCCAAGGAGGTGGTGAGCGGTGTCAGCTTCAGCCTGGCCGCTGGCGAGAAGCTGGCGCTGGTGGGCGAATCCGGCTCTGGCAAAACCGTCACGGCATTGAGTCTGTTGCGCCTGGCCGGCGACGCCGCCATCACCGGACAGGCCCGTTTGCAGGGCCGTGGCGATCTGCTGACGCTCTCCGAGCGCGAGATGCGCGGGGTGCGTGGCGGCGATATCGCCATGGTGTTCCAGGAGCCGATGACGGCCCTGAATCCGCTGATGACCATTGGCATGCAGATTGCCGAGATCCTGCAGCTGAAGAAGGGCTTGACGGGTGCCCAGTGTGCCCAGGCGGCCGTTGAACTGCTGGCACGCACCGGTATCGCCGAGCCTGCGCGCCGCGCCAACAGCTTTCCTCACCAGCTTTCGGGCGGGCAGCGCCAGCGCGCGATGATTGCCATGGCTTTGGCCAGCGCGCCCAAGCTGCTGCTGGCCGATGAGCCCACCACGGCCCTGGATGTGACCCTGCGCGCACAGGTGCTTGACCTGCTGTCGGAGTTACAGCGCGAGACGGGCATGGCCGTGCTGCTGATCACCCACGACCTGAACCTGGTGCGCCGATTTGCCGACCGGGTGGCGGTGATGGAGCAGGGGGTCTTGGTCGAGCAGGGGGATGTGGCAAAGGTCTTCGACGCACCGCAGCACGCCTACACCCAACGCCTGATCGGCAGCCAGCCGCGCCGGGATGTGGACGAGGCGCTGGTCGATGGCGCTGCCCGGGCACCCGTGGTCCAGACCAGCGGCCTGCGGGTGGCCTACTCCGTACCGCTTTCCGGCGTGCGTGGCTGGTTCCGTCGGGGTGAATTCGTGGCGGTCCAAGGTGCGGCGCTGACGCTTTTGCCGGGGCGCACGCTGGGGGTGGTGGGTGAATCGGGTTCAGGAAAGTCCACGCTGGCGCAAGCTATTTTGGGTCTGCTGCCGTCCAGTGGTGATCTCCAGGTGGGCGGCCGGTCGTGGCAGCAGCCCGCTAACCGCAACAGCCCGGGCAACCAGCAGCTGCGTCGCCGGGTGCAGGTGGTGTTCCAGGATCCGTTCTCGTCGCTGTCGCCTCGCATGAC
>JBKCTS010000258.1:0-2901 GCA_046318695.1 Acidovorax sp. | reverse complement strand
CACCGCCTGGTGGTTGAAGATGGCGGTACCAAAGCTTTCGCGCTGCTTGGCGTAATCGATGGCCACATCCAAAGCGCTGCGGGCCATGCCCAAGCTTTGCGCAGCGATGCCGATGCGACCACCCTCGAGTGAGGACAGGGCGATCTTGTAGCCCTCGCCTTCCTGACCGATCAGGTTCTCAGCCGGGATGCGGCAGTTGTCAAAGTTGATCTGCGCCGTGTCGCTGCTGTGCTGACCCAGCTTGTCTTCCAGCCGGGCAACCACATAGCCGGGGGTGTGGGTGGGCACCAGGAAAGCGCTCATGCCCTTTTTGCCCGCGCCCTTGTCGGTGACGGCAATCACGATGGCGACCTGCGCGTTCTTGCCACTGGTGATGAACTGCTTGACGCCGTTGATCACGTAGGCGTCGCCCTGCCTCACGGCGGTGGTGCGCAGTGCCGACGCATCGGAGCCCACATGCGGCTCGGTAAGGCAGAAGGCGCCCAGCATCTCGCCACGCGCCAGCGGCGTGAGCCAGTCGCGCTGCTGCTGGGCATTGCCGTAGCGCAGCAAGATGGCGTTGACGGGGCAGTTGGTAACGGAAATCGCCGTGCTGGTGCCGCCATCGCCCGCAGCGATTTCTTCGAGCACCAGCGCCAAGGTGACGTAGTCAAGATTGGCGCCACCCAACGCTTCGGGCACGCAAATGCCGTAGGCCCCCAAAGCCGCCAGGCCCCGGTGGGCGTCTTTGGGAAAGTGGTGTTCCTTGTCCCACCGGGCGGCGTGGGGCCACAGCTCGGTCTGGGCAAAGTCACGCACGGCGTCGCGGATCATTTCCTGGTCTTGGGTCAGCAACATGGGGGTCTCCGTTCGATGTAGTTCTCAAATGGGGCTGGACGGGTTGGATGGACCTGTGGGAGTTTTATCAACAACAACCCGTTCGGGCTGAGCCTGTCGAAGGATGGACATAAACGAGTTTCATCATCAACAACCCGTTCGGGCTGAGCCTGTCGAAGCCTCGCGCCGCGCTTCGACAAGCTCAGCGTGAACGGGCGGGGGTGACAGGCCACGCAACACGGCAGCCGGAAGGTCTTACGCATGCAACGCATCACACGCTCACACCCGGTCGGACTGAGCCTGTCGAAGGATGTAAATCTACGAGCATCATCCACAACAACCCGTTCGGGCTGAGCCTGTCGAAGCCTCGCGCCGCGCTTGGACAAGCTCAGCCTGAACGGGCGGGGGTGACAGCCCACGCAACACGGCAGCCGGAAGGTCTCACGCATGCAAGGCATCACAGGCTCACCAGTGCGCGGCACGGCGGCCGTCGTGATGAAGCAGGAGACCCTTGTCGGTGGCGATAACGCGGTGGCCATCGGCCAGCGGTTGGCGGGCCAGCTCCAGCCCGATGCCCCGGGATGCACCCACGACAAGAATCGCGAGATTTTTGGGCATTTTTTACGCTATCACGCTTGCTGGTAAATCATTTGTAGCTATAGAACTTATAGCGTCTATCCCCATAGGCTCTGCCGTCGGGCGACCCGACCCTGGTGCAGCGCAGGCAGGTCGGCTGCGTCAGACGATCTCCAGCGCCACGGCCGTCGCTTCGCCGCCACCAATGCACAGCGTGGCCAGGCCCTTGGACAGGCCGCGCGCCTGGAGCGCATGGATCAGCGTGACCATGATGCGCGCGCCGCTGGCGCCGATGGGGTGGCCCAGCGCGCAGGCGCCGCCGTTGACGTTGACCTTGTCGTGGGGCAGGTCCAGCTCTTTCATCAGCGCCATGGGCACCACGGCAAAGGCTTCATTGATCTCCCACAACTGCACGTCGCCTACCTGCCAGCCCGCCTTGGCCAGCGCCTTTTGCGTGGCACCCAGCGGGGCGGTGGCAAACCACTCGGGCTCCTGCGCATGCGTGGCGTGGCTCACGATGCGGGCCAGCGGCTTGCAGCCCAGCCGGGCGGCCGTGGACGCGCGCATCATCACCAGGGCGGCAGCGCCATCGTTGATGCTGGAGCTGGACGCTGCGGTGATGGTGCCGTCCTTTTTGAAGGCAGGCTTGAGCGAAGCGATCTTTTCGAGCTTGACCTTGCCGGGGCCTTCGTCCACCGATACAACGACCTCGCCTGCACGGGTCTTGACGGTGACGGGCACGATCTCGGAGGCAATCGCGCCCGACTCGGTTGCGGACTTCGCGCGGTGCTAGCTGGCGGTGGGAAACGCGTCATGCTGCTAGCGGGTGATCTGGTTTTTGGCGGCGCAGTCTTCACCAAAGGTGCCCATGGAGCGGCCTGCCTCGTAGGCGTCTTCCAGGCCGTCCAGCATCATGTGGTCAAAGATGCGGTCATGGCCCAGGCGGTAGCCGCCGCGGGCCTTTTGCAGGAGGTAAGGCGCGTTGGTCATGCTCTCCATGCCGCCGGCCACCATCACCTCGTGCGATCCGGCCAGCAGCATGTCGTGCGCCATCATGGCGGCCTTCATGCCCGAGCCGCACATCTTGCTGAGCGTGACGGCACCCGCCCCCTTGGGCAGGCCGCCCTTGAAGGCCGCCTGCCGCGCAGGGGCCTGGCCCTGGCCCGCCATCAGGCAGTTGCCAAACAGCACTTCGCCCACGGCGTCGGGCGCGACACCTGCGCGCTCCACAGCGGCTTTGATGGCGGCGCCGCCCAGGTCATGCGCGGCCAGGCTGGAGAAATCGCCCTGCAGCGAACCCATGGGGGTGCGGGCTGCGCCGACGATGACGATGGGGTCTTGGTTCGAGGTGGACATCAAGGGCTCCTGTGCAATGAGGGTGTGGATGTCGTTGAGCGGGGCGGTCAAGGCGCGGGTTCGGTGGCAGGCAGGGCGCAGCGTTCAGCAGTGATGCAGGTCGCCGCACCGGGCGCTAGTGTGGTGTTTGACGCTTGACGGCACATTTAAAAC
>JBKCTS010000257.1:0-2256 GCA_046318695.1 Acidovorax sp. | reverse complement strand
CGGCTGTCTTGATGCCTTCGCGCGCTACAAGGATGCAGCCTTCCACACCCGCCCCGGCAACCATGCGAACGGGCGCTCCTGCGTCAACCAGCGTCAGGAAGTTGGAATATGGAATGACCGAAATATCAACCTGGCCCGAACCGAACAGGGTGACAACGTCGGTGGTGGTCGGAGTGACTACGAAGTCGAGCATCACCCCATCGACTTTCGCCAGTTCGCGCTTCTTGGCGAGAAAAATGCCCATGTTGCACAGACCGGCCCCATGGGTGGTCTTCAGCGTGGTTGCGCCCTGGGCGTTGGCAGCCGACGCGCCCAGTCCAGCCGCCAGGCCTGCTGGCAAGGCGACTGAAACGGCAGCGCCGGTCAGGTCGGTCAGAAATCCGCGTCGCGACAGATTGACGATGCTGTCGTGGGTATTGCCAAAGCGTTCACACATGCTATTTGCTCCTCATCAACGAAGTGCGAGGGGCAGAGACATCGATGTTTCCGACTCATCTTCGCGCTCTCGCTGGGATTGAGTTCGGCACGCCTACCGGGAGCTACTGGTGAACGGCCTCACCAATGCTGCGCTTGGTTTTGCCTATGCAGAGATCGTGCCAGCTCCGTCATGGAGGTGGGTTTAAGGCCCGCCCTCTCTCGGTAGACGTTGGAGGCGCGGCGACGGTGCGCGAATGCAAGCAGCCCTTGCGGAATCCACATGGGTGCATCCCAGGTGCCTACCTTGGTGCAAATTTCGGTGCTTTTGTGGCCGCTCGCACTATGACGGCGCGAGAGTGCAGGCGGCGCTTTGTGCCGAGGCGTGAACGGTTCGCCCCCTAGACGAGCACGCCAAGATCCCGATGCTGCCTGGGCCAGCGTACCGCTCAAGACGAGGAAAACAGACGATTTTCCGAATCATCGTCGACCACAAAGCGCAATTTATTGATGGTGGGTGATACATGGATCGAACATGTGACCCCTGCCGTGTGAAGGCAGTGCTCTACCGCTGAGCTAATCACCCGTGCCGCTGACGTAGCCCCCGATTATCGCACAGCTTTTTAAGCTGGCTGGCTGGAGCGCCAAACTGTCTTGCCTGCGCTGGCTTTATCAATCTGCGCCAGCACCTCCGCATGCGCGGCCACTTCGCTTTCGCTTGCGCGCAGCACGGGCAGGTTCAAGAGGCGAAGGTCCAGCGCCGCCAGCACCGGACCGCCTGCGCCCTGCGGGGAATCATCGGCGATCAGCAGCGCATCCTGCCCGCGCGTGAGGTTGATGTAAACATCGGCCAGCAGTTCGGCATCGAGCAGGGCACCGTGCAAGGTGCGGCTGGAGTTGTCGACCCCGAGCCGGTCGCACAGCGCGTCCAGCGAATTGCGCTTGCCCGGGTACATCTCCTTGGCCATGGCCAGCGTGTCCGTGACGCCTGCCACGTGGTTGTGGAAAGCGGGCCGCGCCGACAACTCGAGCTCTTTGTTGAGGAAGCTCACGTCAAACGCCGCGTTGTGGATGATGATTTCCGCGCCCCGCAGATACTCAAGGATTTCATCGACCACATCCGCAAAACTCGGCTTGTCTTTCAAAAACTCATTGCTGATGCCGTGAACCTTGAGTGCGTCCTCATGGCTGTCGCGCCCCGGGTTGAAGTACATGTGCAGGTTGTTGCCTGTGAGCTTGCGGTGGAGCAGTTCGACGCAACCCAGCTCGATGATCCGATCGCCGCTTTCGGCTGACAGGCCGGTGGTTTCCGTGTCCAGAACAATCTGCCGCGACATCAGTGGTTTTCCTTGGCGTGGTTGATGGTGTAGCGGGGAATTTCCACCACCAGGTCCTGTTGCGCCAGGATGGCCTGGCAAGACAGACGCGACTGCGGCTCCAGCCCCCAGGCACGGTCCAGCAGGTCTTCTTCTTCTTCCTCGGCCGAGTTGAGCGAATTGATCCCCTCGCGCACGATCACATGGCAGGTGGTGCAGGCGCAGCTCATGTCGCACGCAGGCTCGATGTTGATGTGGTTATCCAGCAAGGCTTCGCAAATGGACGTGCCCGCCGGGGCTGAGATTTGAGCTCCGGTGGGGCAGTACTCAGGGTGGGGAAGAATCTTGATGACGGGCATGGTGTTGTTCTGTGGGCTGTCAAGTGTATGGATTCGGTACGGATACGGGCTTGCGGTGCTCCGGCAGGATCAAAGCGACTGCACGTTCTTGCCAGCCAGGGCCTGCTGGATGCCACGGTTCATGCGCTGGGCGGCGAACGCCTCGGTGCCGGTGGCAAGCGCCTGCG
>JBKCTS010000256.1:0-3333 GCA_046318695.1 Acidovorax sp. | reverse complement strand
GCCGTGGGCTGCGATGTGGCTGCAATGAGCTGCGGAACCACCTCGCCAGCGACTGACAGGGGTGACGGTGCAACAGGGTTGGTCTTCATGCGGTGGCAATACCGTCTGCTGCCAGGAGGAAATCTGCCACCGCCCGCACCTGATGGTCCGCCACCAGCGTTGGCGCGTGCCCCACACCCTCGAACTCGACCACCGTTGCGCGCGGCCCGCGCATCGACATGGCCTGGGCGGTCTGCCGGGACAGCAGATCTGAATCAGCGCCGCGCAGCAGCAGGGTGCGCGCTGTGATCTGCTCGTACAGCTGCCACAGGGTCGCCTCGCCGGCTGCGGCGGCATCCGGTGTGAGGCTCTTGAACGCAATGGCAATGGCGGGGTCATAGTGCCAGGTAAAACCATCGCCAGCAGGCAGCTTGCGCACCATCGCACGCGACAGCTCCAGCCACTGCTCGGGGGTATGCGGGCCAAAACTGGTGGAGATGGCCCACAGGGCATCTGCGGCCTGCTGCAGCGAACCGAACTGCACTGGCTGGCCCAGGTACAGGCCAATGCGTTGCAGTGCATCCCACTGGATGACCGGCCCCACATCGTTGAGCACCAGGCGGCGCACAGGCACAGGCAAGGCAACAGCCGCCTGCCCCGCCACGGCCATGCCGATCAGCCCGCCCATGCTGGTGCCAACCCAGTCCAGCGTCTCAAGCGGCCCGCGGTGGTGCAGTTGCGCCAACAATGCCAGCATGTCGACCGCGTACTGCGGAATCTGGTAGCCCATCGGGTCGGCCAGCCAGTCGCTCTGGCCACGGCCGACCACATCGGGGCAGATCACCCGGGCGCGTGTGCTGAGCGCGCGCGCCAGGGTGTCGAAATCACGGCCTTGCCGCGACAGGCCGTGCACGCACACCACCACATGCGGATGCGCGGGGTTGCCCGTGGCATTCCACTCCCAGTAGGCCATGCGGTGCATCCCCTCGGGCGCAGCCTGGTGGCCCGGTGCAATGGCAGCGGCAGCAGCGCCCGGGCACAGTACGTAGTTCAGCGTAGGTTCATTCATGGAGGCGAGATCCGGGGGCAGCGCTTGATAATGCAGTGGAAAATCGGCAAGCCTGGCAGCACTTGCAAAGGGGCGCAGGCGGGACCATGCACCACCTGCCGCGCCCCCGGTTGGAACCGAGTTGCTATAGCCACGCTGCACGCTGCTTGGGCCTTTTTGACGCGCCGCCAAGCTTGGCAATGTGCCAACTTTCTTCTTATTCGCATCCTAATTCATTCGGAGAACCTCCTATGCTGAAAGGCAAGACCGCCCTCGTAACCGGCTCGACCAGCGGCATCGGCCTGGGGATTGCCAAGTCACTGGCAAGCCAGGGCGCAAACATCGTGCTCAACGGATTTGGCGACGTGGATGGGCCGCGCGCCGAAGTGCTGGTTGCCGGCCAGGCATCGGGTGCCCAGGTGGCCTACCACGGCGCCGACATGAGCCGCGCAGCCGACATCGAAGACATGATGAAGTACTGCGCGCAGCAGTTTGGTCGGGTGGACATCCTGGTCAACAACGCCGGTATTCAGCATGTGGCCAGCGTCGAGGATTTCCCGGTGGACCGCTGGGATGCGGTGATTGCCATCAATCTGACCAGCGCGTTCCACACATCGCGCCTGGCCCTGCCCGCCATGAAGGCCGCCCAATGGGGCCGCATCATCAACGTGGCCTCGGTGCACGGCCTTGTGGCCTCGGCGCAAAAATCTGCCTACGTGGCGGCCAAGCACGGCCTGGTGGGCCTGACCAAGGTGACAGCGCTGGAGACCGCCACCACCGGCGTGACCTGCAACGCCATCTGCCCCGGCTGGGTGCTCACGCCCCTGGTGCAAAAGCAGGTCGATGCCAAGGCGGCTGAATTGGGCCTGTCCAACGAAGACGCCAAGAAACTGTTGCTCGGCGAAAAAGAGCCGTCGATGCAGTTCACCACACCGGCCGAGCTGGGCGAGCTGGCAGTGTTCTTTTGCTCCCCCGCCGCCAACAATGTGCGCGGCGTGGCCTGGAACATGGACGGCGGCTGGGCAGCGCAGTGAGCAGGCCTTGCAGGGGCCCTGCCACCACGGCACCATTCGGGCAGCTCTTTTACTACCAAAAATGTAGCTAAAAGCAACCGACAGACGTGCGTAACCGGCGGTTTTAACCCCTCAAATCACCAAGACAGGCCCTTGCGGCCTGCGCCTGCCGGTCAGCGCATCTGAACCGAGCCCGACACGTTCACAACCACCTGGGCCTTGCCCGCCTCCACCGGCACCGGCGCATCGGCCATCGCAGCCACCTTGGCTTCGGCGGCCATCATCCGCACGCGGGGGCCTGGGTTCATCTCGTTGCTGTTGACGGCCACCTCGCGCAGGCTGTAGGCACTAAAGCCAAAACCCTTGGTCAGTTCGGCCGCCCGCGACTTGAACCCCTCAATGGCCCGAGTCTGGGCTTCGCCCTCCACCTTGGCGCGCGCCTCGCGCGAGAGGTCGAACGACACCTGGCTGATGGCCATGGTCTGGATTTTCGCGGCCGTGGCGGTAATGCGCGAAAAGTCGCGCCCCTCCAGAATCAGTTCGGCCCTGCCCTGCCAGCCGTTGATCTTGCCGTCTTTGCCGTAGCGCGGGTACAGGCCAAACGGCCCCGTGCGCGCATCCATCTGGCCCGGCTGCGCGCTGCGCTTGGCTTCGGCGAGCGCGGCTTCAAGCGCCTGGCGCAGTTGCCCCTGAACGCCAGCAGCGTCGGGGCCCTCCTTGCTGGTGACGAGGCTCAGCACCAAAAGATCTTGCTGAACCTCGACCGTTCCGGTGGCCGACAGTTGCACCACGTTGCGCAACTCGGTTGCTGGACCCGTTTGGGCAAGCACTATTGCGGGGCATGCCATTAATACGGTAAAAGCTGCCAACTTGAAGCATTTTTTCAACACAAGTCATCTCCTCGGTCATGATGCGCGACGCCGCACGGCTTGTCCTGGCGAGCACCTTAACCGCAAGGCGCTGCGCGTGTGAAAATGCAACCATTGTGATCCTTCGCGCGCGGGCAACACTTGTAACAGTTGGTCAAACCCAAGCGCAAAAGACCGACTTCCCCGCGTCAAGTGGTCAAAATTGCAGTGTTACAAATTGAACCCAGGATACCGATGGCTACTACAACCACTCGTACCGATAAGGTTCTGTTAGTCGACGACGATGCACGGATCCGAGACTTGCTGCGCCGCTACCTGACGCAGGAGGGCTTTGAAGTGATGGTCGCGGAAGACGGCAAGGCGCTCAACCGCCTGTTGCTGCGCGAGACGGTCGACCTCATCGTGCTGGACCTCATGATGCCCG
>JBKCTS010000255.1:0-27066 GCA_046318695.1 Acidovorax sp. | reverse complement strand
TCGCCGAAGTCGCCATCGATGCCAGCCAGGTCATCTGGATCACCACGGCCAACGATGCCCGCGGCATCCCCGACCCCATCCTGAACCGCATGAACGTCTTCGAGGTGCAAGCCCCCACGCTGGAGCAAGCCCGCACCATCGCCCGCAACCTGTATGCGGGCATACGGGCCGGGCACGACTGGGGCCGCCTGCTCGACCCCGAGCCCTCGGGCGATGTGCTGGACCAGCTGGCCCAGATGCCACCGCGTGAGATGCGCCGCGCGCTGATGACGGGCTTTGGCAACGCGCGGCTGGACCGGCGCTCCACCGTCGAGGTGGCCGACCTGCCCAAGGCGGCTGCCGGCAAAAACCGCATCGGCTTCGTGCAGTAGCCGCGGCCGCAGACCAGGCCCTGCGCCGCCACCACCCTCAGGGGCCGGGCGGCGGCCTGCGCCGCGCGCGGGCACAGGGGCCACAGATACACTTGGCGGCCCAGTGCCCCGCACGCCCTGCATTTGCCCATGCCCCTGTCGCAAAGCCTTTTCGTCATCGTGCTTCTCATCGCGGCCAGCGCGTTTTTCTCCATGGCCGAGATCTCGCTGGCGGCTGCTCGCCGCCTGCGGCTGCGGCAGATGGCCGATGAGGGGGTGACGCAGGCGGACAAGGTGCTGCGCCTGCAGGAGCAGCCGGGCGACTACTTCACGGTGGTGCAGGTGGGGCAAAACGCCGTGGCGATCCTCGGCGGCATCGTGGGCGAGGGCGCGCTGAGCCCGCACTTTGCCGCGCTGTTCGGGCTGTGGCTCCCGGACGCCACGGCGCACACCGCCGGCTTTCTGGTGTCGTTCCTCGTCGTCACCTCGCTGTTCATCCTGTTTGCCGACCTCTTCCCCAAGCGCCTTGGCATGGCCGACCCCGAGCGTCTGGCCGTGCGGCTGGCGCAGCCCATGGCGTGGTGCATGACGCTGCTGCGGCCGCTGGTGTGGTTCTACAGCCGTGGCGCCGACATGCTGTTTCGCGTGCTCGGCCTGTCCTCGCTGCGGGATGACCGCATCACCTCGGACGACATCCTGGCCATGATGGAGGCCGGTGCCCGAGCGGGCGTGCTGCCAGCCCGCGAGCAACAGGTCATCACCAATGTGTTCGAGTTGGACACACGCACTGTCTCCAGCGCCATGTCGCCGCGCGACCGGGTGGCCTTCTTCCTGCGCGACGAGCCCGACGCCGTCATCCGCCTGCGCATTGCGGCCGAGCCGTTTTCAACCTACCCGGTGTGCGAAGGCGACATCGACCACGTGGTGGGGTATGTGGACGCCAAAGACCTGTTCCAGCGCGTGCTGAACAACCAGCCCATCTCGCTGGCCGACGACAGCCTGGTGCGCAAGGTCCTCATCGTGCCCGACCGGCTCACGCTGTCGGAGGTGCTGGAGCAGTTCCGGCAGGTGCACGAAGACTTTGCGGTGATCGTCAACGAATACAGCCTGGTCGTGGGTGTGGTCACGCTCAACGACGTCATGAGCACGGTGATGGGCGACCTGGTGGGGCCGGTCGATGAGGAGCAGATCGTGCGCCGTGACGAAAACTCGTGGCTGATCGATGGGGTCACGCCCGTGCAAGATGTGCTGCACGCGCTCTCGCTCGATGAGCTTCCCCATGCCGAAGAGTACGAAACGCTGGCGGGCTTCCTCATGGTGATGCTGCGCCGCGTGCCGCGCCGCACGGACAGCGTGACCTGGGGAGGCTACAAGTTCGAGGTGCTGGACGTCGACAGCTACCGGATCGATCAGGTCATGGTGTCACGGGTGGGTGAGTCCACTGGCGCCCCGCAGGATCACGCCAGCGCTGCGGCAACGATCAGCCCTTGAAGACCTTGCGCTCGGCGGCAAGGTCAACCAACGGCCATCGCTAGGGCGCAGCGGCTTGCTTGACCAGCCCCCCAAACAGCCACTGGCGCTGGGCACCGAACACGGCGTCTGGATAGGCGGAGCGCCCGCGGCTGCCGTTGTAGCGCCCCAGCGCCATGAACAGATCGCCCCGCTCGCGCTCAAGGTAGTGCCGCAGGATCACGCAGCCAAACCGGATGTTGGTCTGCATGTGAAACAGCTTGCCGGGGTCGCCGTCGCCGATGACGCGCGTCCAAAACGGCATCACCTGCATATAGCCTCGCGCCCCCACGCTGGAGACGGCAAACTTGCGAAACCCGCTTTCCACCTGGATGAGCCCCAGCACCAGCGAGACATCAAGCCCGGCGCGCACGGACTCGTACCAGACCGTCTGCAGGAATTCGCGCCGCACATCCAGTTCGGCCTTGCGTCGGCGCAGGCGGTCGCTCATCGTGGCCAGCCAGCGCAAGTAGTGCAAGCGCGCCTCCGTGCTGGGAAACTCGGGTTCGGGGGGGGCCTGATTGGCGATGGCAGAGCTGAGCGCCGTGCGCACCGAGTCCATCAAAGGCTCCTCGAGCTGACCGCCCGCGTGGGCTGCCGCTGGCGCTGCCAGCCAAAGCGCCGGTGCAGCGATGGACGATGCAGCGAGCAGCATCCCGCGCCGCGTCAGCGCCGCACCTGGGGCGCGGCGGGGGCAACCGGCCTGCGCCTGCTCCGTCATACCGCCATGCGACCCTTCACATGGGCCAGGATGTCTGCGGTGGCCACCTTGGTGGGGGCACTGTCGCGGCGGTGCTGGTACTCGACCACGCCTTCTTTCAGGCTCTTGTCGCCGATCGTCACGCGGTGCGGCACACCGATGAGTTCCCAGTCGGCAAACATGGCACCCGGGCGCTCGCCACGATCGTCCAGGATCACGTCCACGCCAGCGGCCAGCAGGTCGGCATAAATCTGACCAGCCGTGGCCTTCACCGCCTCGCTGCGGTCCATGCCCACAGGGCAGACCACCACCGTGAAGGGGGCGATCGCGTCGGGCCAGATGATGCCGCGCTCATCGTGGTTTTGCTCAATCGCAGCGGCAGGCAGGCGCGTGATGCCGATGCCATAGCAGCCCATCTCCATCGGCTGCGGCTTGCCGTTTTCATCGAGGAAGGTGGCGTTCATGGCGCGGCTGTACTTGGTACCCAGGTAGAACACATGGCCCACTTCGATTCCACGCTCAATGGCCAGTTCACCCTGGCCGTCGGGCGATGGGTCACCCGCCACCACGTTGCGGATGTCAGCAACCCGTTCGGGCTCGGGCAAGTCGCGCCCCCAATTCACGCCGGTCATGTGAAAGTCCACCTCGTTGGCGCCGCAGATCCAGTCGGCCATCACCGCCACATCGCGGTCCACCACCAGCTTGACGGGCAGCTTCAGACCCACGGGGCCCAGGTAGCCCGGCTTGCAGCCGAAATGGGCTTCGATCTCGGACAGGGTGGCAAAACGGAACCCCTTGTCCAGACCCGGCACCTTGCCGACCTTGACCTCGTTCATGTCGTGGTCGCCGCGAAGCAGCAGCAGCCAGACCTGACTCTTGGTCACTTCGCCCGCCTCGTTGAGCGCATCGGTGGCCAGCACCAGCGACTTCACCGTGGTGGCCAGCGGCACACCCAAAAGCTGCGCCACATCGGCGCAAGTGCTCTTGCCTGGGGTCGGCGTCTTGGCCATCGCGCCGGCCGCGGCAGGTCGCGGGCTGGCCGGCGGCAGCGCTTCGGCCTTTTCCATGTTGGCCGCATAGTCACTGTGCGGGCAGTAGACGATCGCGTCCTCACCCGTGGCGGCGATCACCTGGAATTCCTCGCTCAGATCCCCCCCGATGGCGCCGCTGTCAGCGGCCACCGCGCGGTAGGTGAGGCCAAAGCGGTCAAAGATCCGGCGGTAGGCGGCGGCCATCACCTGGTAGCTCGCCTTGGCGGTGGCTTCGTCGCGGTCGAAGCTGTAGGCGTCCTTCATGATGAACTCTCGGCCACGCATCAGGCCAAAGCGCGGGCGGCGCTCATCCCGGAACTTGGTCTGGATCTGGTAGAAGTTCTTGGGCAGTTGCTTGTAACTGCGCAGCTCCTGCCGGGCGATGTCAGTGATCACTTCTTCGCTGGTCGGCTGCACGACGAAATCCCGGCCATGGCGGTCCTGGATACGCAGCAGCTCAGGGCCCATCGCGCTGAACCGACCGGTCTCCTGCCAAAGTTCGGCCGGTTGCACCACGGGCATGGTCAGCTCCACGGCGCCAGCGCGGTTCATCTCCTCGCGCACGATAGCCTCCACCTTGCGGATCACCCGCAGCCCCATGGGCATGTAGTTATAGATACCAGCGCCCAGCTTCTTGATCAGCCCCGCCCGCATCATGAGCTTGTGGCTGACCACTTCGGCGTCCGCCGGAGCTTCCTTCAGGGTAGAAATAAAAAATTGGGAGGCTTTCATCGGCGGAGGTTTCGGGCAGAACACTGCGGCCCACTTGCCGTGCGCGAGGCGCCGTGCATAATGAACACAGTTTAAAAATTTGGGGTTTGATTATGCTTGACCGGGACGGCTTTCGGCCGAACGTCGGCATCATCCTGCTCAACCAGAAGAACCAGGTGTTCTGGGGCAAGCGCATACGCACCCACAGCTGGCAGTTCCCGCAGGGTGGCATTGACCGGGGCGAAACGCCCGAGCAGGCCATGTTCCGCGAGCTGCACGAAGAGGTGGGTTTATTGCCCGACCACGTCCGCGTGGTGGCCCGAACCCGCGACTGGTTGCGCTATGAGGTGCCTGACCGGTACATCCGCCGCGATGCGCGCGGTCATTACAAGGGCCAGAAACAAATCTGGTACCTGCTGCAGCTGGTCGGTCACGACTGGGATTTGAATCTTCGCGCCACCAGCCACCCGGAATTTGACGCCTGGCGCTGGAACGACTACTGGGTGCCGCTGGACGGGGTGGTGGAGTTCAAACGGGGCGTCTATGAAATGGCCCTGACCGAACTGGCCCGCTATCTGCCTCGGCACGAGCAACGCAACCGGTACCTGCGCAGCGGCATGCGAACCCGTGAAGGCGAGCATGCGGGCGCGATGTTCCGCTCTGGATCGATGCTGGTGAACCCTGGCATGGAACTCCCCCCCGGCGCGAGTTTCGACCCGGACCCGCAAAATACCATTCCTGGTGACCTGGACGCCTTACCACGCACCAACGATCCGCGCTGAACATCCATGCACCCAAACCGGGCCAGCCGCCGCGCTGCTGAGTTTGGGCACCTGCGCCCGTCACGGGATCTGCGAGGGTTGACCCAGGTCGGCCCACAGGCGCGCGGCCTTTGCTGAGGCCGCTTAGCGCCAGGCGAGGCTTGCCCAACGGCCCAATTCAGCCGAGCGCAAGCACCATGTTGTCCCGGTGCACCATCTCGGGCTCTGCGGCATAGCCCAGCAGGCGCTCGAAGTCGGCAGAAGGTTTGCGACACAGCAGCCGTGCTTCGGCCGCGGCGTAGTTCGCCAGCCCGCGGGCGATCTCGACCCCCGATGCGTCCCGGACGGCAATCACGTCGCCACGCGAGAAGTCGCCCTCCACAGCCGTCATCCCGATGGGGAGCAGGCTTTTGCCCTCATCACGCACCTTGGCCGCAGCACCACCATCGACCACCACAGCGCCGCGCAGTTGAAGATGGTCCGCCATCCACTGCTTGCGTGCCTGCTTCTTCTGGGTCTGCGCCACCAGCAACGTGCCCAGCGACTCACCCCTTGCAAGACGAATCAACACATCGGGCTCTCGCCCCCAAGCAATCACCGTGGAGGCACCTGATCCGGCCGCGCGCTTGGCAGCAAGAATCTTGGTGATCATGCCGCCTTTGCCAATGCTGGAGCCTGCACCGCCCGCCATGGCCTCCAGCGCAGGATCGCCTGCCCTGGCCTCGTGCACAAATTGCGCCGCGCAATCGCGTCTTGGATCGGCGGTGTACAAACCCTTCTGGTCGGTCAGGATGATCAGCGCATCGGCCTCGACCAGATTGGCCACCAGTGCACCCAGGGTGTCGTTGTCGCCGAACTTGATCTCATCATTGACCACCGTGTCGTTTTCGTTGATGACCGGCACCACACCAAGTCGAAGCAGGGTCAGCAGCGTCGAGCGGGCGTTGAGATAGCGCTCGCGATCGGCCAAGTCCGCATGGGTCAACAGCACTTGCGCGCTGCCCATACCCTGCTCGCGCAGCTTGGTCTCGTACATCTGGGCAAGCCCCATCTGGCCCACGGCGGCAGCCGCCTGCAGTTCGTGTACCTCATGGGGCCGGGTGGTCCAGCCCAGGCGTTTCATGCCCTCGGCAATCGCGCCACTGGACACCATGACCACTTCGCGCGGCGCCTCGGCGCCACCGCCGCGAACCAGGGCGGCCAGTTGCCGGCTCCATTCGCCGATGGCCGCTTCGTCCAGACCCCGCCCCTCGTTGGTCACAAGGCTGGAGCCCACCTTGACCACAATACGGCGGGCATCTCGCAGAACGCTGGAAACCATTTTCTAGTGTGTATTAGGCTGCTTGCGCTTGCTGGGCATGCTCTAGCAGCTATTAATAAATAGCAAATCTCGAAACCAATGCGCGCCGTGGATCAGGCGTCGCCTGCAAAGCGCGGATCGACCTCGACCGGCTCGTTCTCGACCCGCTGCTCAGCCTGGACATGCTTGAAGATGGCGTGAATCAGAGGCTCGCAACCCTCTCGCGTCAATGCCGATATCTCAAAGACAGGCCCTTTCCACTTGAAGCGCTTGACGAAGTCACTGACGCGCGCTTGCCGTTCGTCGGCAGGCACCATGTCCAGCTTGTTGAGCACGAGCCAGCGGGGCTTGTTGTAGAGTTTTTGGTCGTACTTCTTGAGTTCGTTGACGATGGCTTTGGCCTGAGCAACCGGGTCCACGGCATCATCGAAGGGTGCAAGGTCGACAATATGCAGCAGCAGGCGCGTGCGCTGCAAATGGCGCAGAAATTGGTGCCCGAGGCCAGCGCCTTCGGACGCACCTTCGATCAGGCCAGGAATATCGGCCACCACGAAGCTCTGCTCCGGGCCCACGCGCACCACGCCGAGGTTGGGGTGCAATGTCGTGAACGGATAGTCCGCGATTTTGGGCCGCGCGTTGGAGACCGCCGTGATGAAGGTGGACTTACCCGCATTCGGCATGCCCAGCAAACCCACATCGGCCAGCACTTTCAACTCCAGCTTGAGGCTTTTTTTCTCGCCCGGCCAACCCGGCGTCTTTTGGCGCGGAGCACGGTTGATGGCGCTCTTGAACCGCAGATTCCCAAAACCTCCATCACCGCCCTTGGCAATCGTGATCACTTCGCCGGGCGTGAGCAGTTCGTAGAGCACCTCACCCGATTCAGCGTCGGTGATGATGGTGCCGACCGGCATCTTCAATGTGATGTCGCTGCCCGCCGCACCAAACATGTCCGAGCCCATGCCGTGCTCACCCCGCTTGGCTTCGTGCCTGCGCGAGTACCGGTAATCCACCAGGGTGTTGAGGTTGGGATCGGCCACCGCGAACACATGGCCGCCGCGCCCGCCGTCCCCGCCGTTAGGTCCGCCGAACTCCTTGTATTTTTCGTGCCGGAACGACACGCAGCCATTGCCGCCATCACCTGCGGCAATATCAATAAAGGCTTCGTCGACGAACTTCATGAGGGATGTCCAGTTTACAAAATCCGTGCCGCACCAGTGCGGACTGGCGCACCCCACGGCTGAAAGACCGCTGAAGTGCCGCTCGGCCTCAGATGACAGCTGCGCTGCTAGCGCAGAGGAGGGCCGGTCATCGTACCGACCAAACAAAAAAGCCCCGGCATAGCGGGGCTTCGGTGACGACCCGAGGTGACCCTCAGGCAGGTGTCACGCTGACCGTGGACTTGTACAATGCACCCTTGGTGCCAAACGACACGTGGCCGTCAACCAGCGCGAACAGCGTGTGGTCCTTGCCCACGCCGACATTGTTGCCGGGGTGGAAGCGCGTGCCGCGCTGACGCACGATGATCGAGCCAGCGCTGATCAGTTCACCACCGGACGCCTTCACACCCAGCATCTTTGGCTTGGAGTCGCGCCCGTTTCGCGTAGAGCCGCCGCCTTTTTTCTGTGCCATGACTCAGCTCCTTCGATTAAGCAGCAATCGCACCGATTTGCAGCTCGGTGAACTGCTGGCGATGGCCTTGGCGTTTTTGATAGTGCTTGCGACGGCGCATCTTGAAGATGTGCACCTTGTCGTGCTTGCCGTGGGCCACTACGGTGGCTTTCACGGTTGCGCCGGACACCAGGGGCGAGCCAACCTTCAGTTCAGCGCCGTTGCCGACAGCCAGAACCTGGTCGATCACAATTTCCTGGCCTACGTCCGCAGCAATCTGTTCTACTTTAATTTTTTCGCCGGAAGCAACGCGATACTGCTTGCCGCCGGTTTTTATGACCGCGTACATGTTGACCTCTTGATTTGAGTTCTGTGAACGGATTTCCACAGAGCCAAAGAGTATATCCCAACGCGCCACATCTTGCTAGTAGGGCTCTCGAAAGCGCCACCCGCACTCCGCCAGGAAGGCAAGACGCACAACGCTGCGTTCCTATAATTACGGAACAAAACGTGACCATTGCCTTGACCGAACACACCGCCCCAGCCGCCTCTCCCCTCGTGCTTGTTGCAAGCGACATGCATGAAGTCGACAAGGTCATCCGCCAGCGCCTCACCTCCAGCGTCCCCCTGGTCGCACAAATCTCGCAGTACATCATCGCTGCCGGCGGCAAACGTCTGCGTCCTGCGCTGTTACTAATGATGTGCGGAGCGCTAGGCTACTGCGGCAATCAACGGTTCAGCCTGGCGGCCGTTGTTGAGTTGATCCACACCGCGACGCTGTTGCACGACGATGTCGTGGACGCATCGACGCTGCGCAGGGGGCGGCCTACCGCCAACGAGACGTTCGGAAATCCGGCCAGTGTGCTGGTTGGAGACTTTCTGCACACACGGTCGTTTCAGATGATGGTCGAGTCGGGAAGCATGCGGATCATGGAGATCCTTGCCGAGGCCACCAACGTGATTGCCGAGGGAGAAGTCCTGCAGCTGATGAACATGCATGATGCCTCCCTCGACGAGGCCGCCTACCTCCGCGTCATCCGATCCAAAACTGCCAAGTTGTTCGAAGCCAGTGCCCGTCTCGGTGCAGTTCTGGCAGAAAGCACGCCCGACACCGAAGAGGCCTGTGCAACGTATGGGCAAGCACTCGGGACTGCGTTCCAGATCATTGACGATGTGCTGGACTACGACGGCGACACGGCTGAAATGGGAAAAAATCTGGGCGATGACCTCCGAGAGGGCCAGTCCACGCTACCGCTGATCGCAGCCATGGCGCGCGGAACAGCCGAGCAGGCGGCGACAGTGCGCCGCGCCATTGAAGAAGGATCCACCGAACAGCTCGCGGAAATCCTTGCCATCGTGAAAGAGACAGGCGCACTCGAGGTCGCGCGCGCCGCCGCAGAGGCTGAGGCGCGTCGCGCGATGTCAGCAACAAACCAGCTACCCCAAAATGCCTACTCGGCAGGCTTGCTAAAATTGGCCTCCGAATTGCTGGACCGCCGGACATGATGGTGTTTGATGAAAACCTGCGGCGAATAGCATGCAGCGGGGTGTAGCTTAGCCTGGTAGAGCGCTACGTTCGGGACGTAGAGGCCGGAGGTTCGAATCCTCTCACCCCGACCAAGCTGCAGATTGCCACACCGACAGGTTTGGCCTGCTGTTGCGAATATCCATCGCTGTACAGGCTGTGGGTCATCGGCGATGATAGGATGGTTTCTTTTTCTGATCCCCACACATCTCCGGTTACATGGCCGCCGTCGACACCGCTCCCAAAGAAGCTTCCGCAGTCGCTCTTCCCGGATTGGGAAGAGCGCTTATTTCCGCGGGCAAGCTGACTCAAAAGTCGGCGGAGGAAATCTACAAAAAATCACAGATTGCGCGGTCCAGTTTCATCGGGGAACTCACGGGCTCCGGCGCTGTATCAGCAGCAGATCTGGCGCACACCGTATCAGCGGTGTTTGGCGCTCCCTTGCTGGACCTTGAGGCCATCGATCCGATGCGCCTGCCCAAGGAGCTGCTGGATCCAAAAATCTGCCAGGCCTATCGCGTGCTAGTGCTTAGCAAGCGAAATAATCGTTTGATTGTCGCCACCGCGGACCCAACCGATCAGGAGGCTGCCGAGAAAATCAAGTTTACAACCCAGCTGGGAGTGGACTGGATTATCGCCGAGTATGACAAGCTCAGCAAATTGGTGGACTCGTCCACGAAGTCCGTAGCCGAAATGATGGAAGGTGCTACTGCGTCGAGCGGCGACTTTGAGTTCGACGACGCGCCAGTAGAAGACGTTTCGGAGGCGAGCGACACCGCAGCCGCAGATGTTGAAGATACACCAGTCGTAAAATTTCTGCATAAAATGCTGCTTGATGCGTTTAATATGCGCGCATCGGATCTGCATTTTGAACCTTACGAGCACCAATATAGGGTGCGCTTCCGAATCGATGGTGAATTGCGGGAAATCTCGTCTCCACCGGTCGCCATCAAGGACAAGCTCGCATCCCGGATCAAAGTAATATCGCGTCTTGATATCTCCGAAAAGCGTGTCCCCCAGGATGGGCGGATGAAACTGAAGGTCGGTCCGGATCGGGTTATCGATTTTCGCGTGAGCACTCTGCCAACCCTCTTTGGCGAAAAAATCGTGATCCGTATCATCGACCCCAGCAGCGCGAAGCTGGGGATCGATGCATTGGGGTATGAACCCATTGAGAAGGAAAGACTGCTTCAAGCCATCGGCAGACCTTATGGCATGATCCTTGTGACCGGACCCACAGGCTCTGGAAAAACCGTCTCGCTCTACACCTGTCTTAATTTGCTCAATAAACCGGGGGTCAACATTGCGACCGCTGAAGACCCCTCGGAAATCAACTTGCCAGGCGTTAACCAGGTTAACGTCAATGAAAAGGCAGGGCTGACTTTCGCTGTGGCCCTGAAGTCATTCCTGCGGCAGGATCCAGACATTATCATGGTGGGGGAAATCCGGGATTTGGAAACAGCCGATATTTCCATCAAGGCGGCGCAGACGGGGCACTTGGTTTTGTCGACACTGCACACCAACGACGCTCCTACCACCTTGACACGGATGCGCAACATGGGGATTGCGCCGTTCAACATCGCGTCCAGCGTCATCCTGATCACAGCGCAACGACTGGCGCGTCGGCTTTGTCCGAACTGCAAGGCACCAGCAGATATTCCTCATGAGACTCTGATCGAGGCAGGCTACCCGGAAGAGGATCTGGACGGAACCTGGGTCACCTACCGTCCTGTTGGCTGCTCCGCGTGCAACAACGGTTACAAGGGGCGTGTAGGTATTTATCAGGTGATGCCCATATCAGAAGAAATACAACGGATTATCCTACGTGATGGAAGTGCCCTTGAAATCGCCAAGCAGGCGCAAGCGGAAGGGGTAAGATCATTGCGAGATTCTGCTTTGTACAAAGCAAAGCTGGGGCTCACTTCTCTTGAAGAAGTACTCGCAGTCACGAACGAATAAAGCTCAGAGGGATTTTTCATGGCAACTGTCGCGACGAGTATCAAGGAATTTGTCTTCGAATGGGAAGGCAAGGACCGCAATGGGAAGATCGTACGAGGCGAGATACGCGCATCTGGTGAAAATCAGGTTCAAGCCACATTGCGCCGCCAGGGTGTTTTCCCTACAAAAATTAAAAAACGCCGGATGCGTTCTGGCAAAAAAATCAAGCCCAAAGATATTGCACTGTTCACACGACAGCTTGCCACCATGATGAAAGCGGGCGTGCCCCTGCTCCAATCATTCGATATCGTCGGTCGGGGAAACACCAATGCAAGCGTAACGAAGTTGCTGAACGATATCCGGCAGGATGTTGAAACAGGTACCTCGTTGAACGCAGCGTTTCGCAAACATCCCATGTATTTCGATTCGTTGTACTGCAATCTGGTGGAGGCAGGCGAAGCGGCAGGTATTCTTGAAGCCTTGCTGGATCGACTCGCTACGTACATGGAAAAAACCGAGGCGATCAAATCGAAAATCAAATCGGCGCTCATGTACCCCACCTCGGTGATTATTGTGGCTTTCGTGGTGGTGGCGGTGATCATGATATTCGTCATACCAGCGTTCAAGGAAGTTTTCACGTCCTTTGGCGCTGACTTGCCTGCTCCCACGCTCTTTGTGATGGGTATCAGTGATGTTTTTGTTAAATGGTGGTGGTTGATTTTCGGCGGTATCGGATTCACCGTCTATTTTTTCATGCAGGCGTGGCGACGTAACGAAAAGGTCCAGATGTTCATGGACCGCTTCCTGCTCAAAATCCCAATTTTTGGCGCACTCATCGACAAGTCTTGCGTCGCCCGCTGGACTCGGACACTGTCCACCATGTTTGCCGCCGGTGTGCCTCTGGTTGAGGCGCTCGACTCCGTGGGTGGGGCATCGGGTAATTCGGTCTATTCGATAGCGACCGAAAAAATCCAGCAAGAGGTATCTACCGGCACAAGCCTGACTGCCGCCATGGGAAATGCAAACATCTTCCCTTCCATGGTGTTGCAAATGTGCGCTATCGGGGAAGAGTCCGGCTCGATTGATCACATGCTCGGGAAAGCAGCTGACTTTTATGAGGCGGAGGTTGACGAGATGGTGGCCGGGCTGTCGAGTCTGATGGAACCCATCATCATTGTGTTCCTGGGAACGCTCATCGGCGGAATCGTCGTGTCGATGTATCTGCCAATCTTCAAGCTCGGTCAAGTGGTGTAATGGGCCTGGAACCTCTGTGGGACGGGGCTCTTGCAAGCGTTTTTGGTCTGCTGATCGGCAGCTTCCTGAACGTTGTTGTTTACCGGTTGCCCAAGATGATGGAGCATCAATGGGCGGCCGAAGTCCAAAAGTACGGTGCGCAGGCGGGACCTCAAGAGAACCCAACGCAAGAAGCTGTTTCCCCTGTCTTTAATTTGGTGCGCCCACGGTCCCGCTGCCGAACGTGTGGGCACCAGGTGCGCTGGTTTGAAAATGTGCCCGTCCTGAGCTATGTGTTTCTGCGGGGCCGCTGTTCTGCCTGCAAAACGCCTATTGGCGCGCGGTATGTTGTGGTGGAGCTCGCCACGGGTGCAGCGTTCTTTTTCTGTGCCTACCGCTGGGGCTTGGGTCCCACAGCATTTGCCTGGTGCGGTTTTTCTGCGGCGCTGATTGCGCTGGCCTGTATCGACTGGGACACCACGCTACTGCCTGACGACATCACCCTGCCGCTGGTCTGGGCCGGGCTTTTGTTGGCCGCGCTTCAGTGGATCGATGTGCGTTTGATCGATTCAGTATCTGGCGCTGCTGCAGGTTACCTATCGCTGTGGTTGGTCTACTGGGGCTTTAAGCTCCTGACCGGCAAAGAAGGAATGGGCTATGGCGATTTCAAGCTTTTCGCGGCGTTGGGCGCCTGGTTTGGCTGGCAGGCCCTTGTTCCGATCATCTTGATGTCCTCGGTGATCGGTGCCGTCGTCGGTATTGTGATGAAGCTCACCAGCGCCTTGCGCGAGGGAGGCTACATACCGTTCGGGCCCTTTCTGGTGGGAGCTGGTCTGACCGCAATGGTTTTCGGGCCACAGGCCATCACCGCAACCCTGTTCACGGCGTTGGGGCTGTGATGGGCATGGGCTTGTCTGGGGGGCTCGCTGAGCGCATCAAGCCATGCAAACCTTGCAAGTGGGCCTGACGGGAGGCATCGGCAGCGGCAAGAGCACGGTCGCTCAATTGCTGGCCCAGCGTGGTGCAGCCATCGTCGATGCGGACCGGATTGCACGGGATGTGACAGCGCCTGAAGGCGCAGCGATCGACGCGATCCGGGTGGCCTTCGGTGCCGAGTTCATTGACGCCTCAGGGGCCTTGGATCGGCTGAAAATGCGCGCTCTGGCGTTTGAAAGTCCCGATGCGCGCGCTCAACTGGAGGCCATCGTGCATCCGCTGGTGGGCCTCCAGTCCCAGATTCAGGCCCGTGCAGCGGCGGCGAGCGGCTGTCCTTTGGTGGTCTTTGATATTCCGCTGCTGGCCGAGTCCGGGCACTGGGCGAAGCGGCTCAATGCCGTCGTGGTCGTCGACTGTGACGCCGAAACCCAGATTGCGCGGGTGGCGCAGCGTAGCGGTCTCGCACCCGAGGTGGTCGAGAAGATCATCCATTCGCAAGCCACGCGGCAACACAGGCGCTCCACCGCAGATATCGTGATCTTCAATGGTCGCCACCGCAGCCTGGCAGAGCTCGCATCCGACGTTCACGATCTGGCGACTTGGTTCGGGCTATGATGCGCGAGTCATATCCCCGCGTACGTTCGACTTCACCTGCAGCCCATCACCGGCATCGTATAGCCGCATGAGCCCGAGGAACCCGCCAGCGTGATTCTTTACGAATACCCCTTTAACGAGCGCCTCAGGACCTATCTGCGGCTTGAGCAGTTGCTTCGCCGACTCGGTGAGCTGATTCCCAGGCAGCATCCGCTCGACCATCACTTCGCTCTGGTCACCATTTTTGAGATCATGGACGTTGCCGCGCGTGCCGATCTCAAGTCCGATGTTCTCAAGGACATCGAGAAGAACAAGCAGTTGCTGGACAGCTATCGCGGCAATCCTTCGATTTCGGAAGCAGCGCTGAATGCGGTCGTCGAGCAACTGGACCATTGCTTTCAGGCGCTGAACAGCCAAAGCGGAAAGTCGGGATACGCCTTGACTGAGAACGATTGGCTCATGAGCATCCGAAGCCGCGTGGGGATCCCCGGTGGGACTTGCGGTTTCGATCTCCCTGCTTATTACGCGTGGCAACATCGTCCCGCTGCTGTGCGCCAGCACGCTCTGGAGCAGTGGGCCTCGACGCTGGCGCCGCTGGCCGAGTCCATTTATGTGCTTTTGAAACTCTTACGTGATTCAGGCGTGCCGCAAAAGGTCGCTGCTGAACGCGGACATTTTCAGCAAAACCTGCCTCAGGGGCGAACCTTCCAGTTACTGCGCCTACGCATCGACCCAGCGCTGGATGTGATACCCGAAATCAGCGGCAATCGGCTCATTGTGTCGGTACGGTTAATGCGCATGAATGAGGACATGCGCTTGCACGCCTGCGCAGAGGATGCGGCGTTTGAACTCACGCTGTGCGCTTGACGACGCGCTGCACTTCGATTGAGGATCCCCCGGCGCCCCCCCCGCGCCTCGCCGGCAACACCCCACCACCATGCCCCAATCACCAAATTCGCAAGCCAAGGCGCGGATCGTCGTCTGCCCGGGATGCGGCGGCGATAGCATCTACGCTGCAACGAACGTTTATCGCCCTTTTTGCTGCGAACGATGCAAGCAGGTGGACCTGGGCGCGTGGGCGAGCGAGGGCTTTCGCATGCCCGCCGAGGCCCCGCCGATGGACGCCCCCTTCGGCGATCCCCGCACTGAGCACTGAGCCTAAAAACGGCAGTTGAGCGCTTGTCATCTTGCCGCACACCGCGTGGACTCGGGCCTTGCGTTGTTTTCGCAGCCTCACCTTTAGGGTGACGGCGCTATGCACTTGCCAGCACCGCTTTTAGGCTGAGCCGTCACCCGGCGCGTTTACCCCGGCGGCCGTTGCCCTTGCGTGCTCCGGATGCCTTCCATACCGGTTGATGTCATCAGCGCGCTAGCAAACCGCAGGCGCCACGCAAGGGCGGGCAGGCAAACGATCGTCATGCAGTGATGACACCACCGCCGTCAAGCCCACACTCTTGCGCAAGCCACTCCAGTACGGGGAACGCGCCTGGAAGCACGGGCGATACGGTCAAAGGTAGCTGCTGCCACTGCATCTCCTGGCCTTCGCGCATCTCAAACGCACCGAGCCACGCTCGGACCTTGCACCAGTGCAGGCGGACCATGGCATGCGGATATTCATGCTCAGTGACTTTCCAGAGCTCGACCGGCCCAATCGTGACGCCCAGTTCTTCCAGCAGTTCACGGCGCAGGGCCTGTTCCACCGTTTCGCCGTGCTCAAGTTTTCCACCTGGAAACTCCCAATACCCAGCGTAGGGCTTGCCAGGCGGGCGGGTCGAGAGCAGCAGTGCGCCGTCGCCGCGCAACAGTATTCCCACCGCGACCTCGGTATGTTTGCGCCCCGAGGCGCTGGGCAACTTGGCGATCACATCCTGCACCTTAGCTACCCTGTCGGCCCGCATAGTCGCGAGCAAACTGGTAGGCCACACGGCCACTGCGCGAGCCTCTTTCCAAGGCCCACACCAGTGCCTCGGCGCGCGCGGCGGCGACGTTCTCTGGCGAAACGCCCAATGAAGTGAGCCATTGACCCGCGATGGCAAGGTACTCGTCCTGGCTGAAGGGGTAAAAACTCACCCACAGGCCAAACCGTTCGGACAACGAGATTTTTTCTTCGACAGCTTCGCCAGGGTGCACCTCGCCGTCGTCGGTATGGGTGTAGGAGTGGTTTTCCGCCATGTACTCTGGAAGCAGGTGGCGACGGTTGCTGGTGGCATAAATCAGCACGTTCGGCGTGGCGGCGGCCACCGACCCATCCAAAATGGACTTGAGGGCCTTGTAGCCCGGCTCGCCGTCCTCGAAGCTCAGGTCGTCGCAGAACACCAAAAACTTCTCGGGCCGCTCCGAGACAACTTCGACGATATCCGGCAGGTCCACCAGGTCGGCTTTGTCCACTTCAATGAGGCGCAGGCCCCGTGGCGCATAGGCATTGAGACAGGCCTTGATCAAGGACGACTTGCCGGTTCCGCGTGCGCCGGTCAGCAGCACGTTATTGGCCGGCCGACCGTCCACAAATTGCTCCGTGTTGCGCTCGATTCTGGCTTTCTGAGGTTCAATCTCTTTGAGGTCCCCCAGATGCATCTTCGCAAGGTGTCGCACGGGCTCCAGCACCCCATGGCCACTGCTGCGCTTGCGGTATCGCCACGCGATGGCTGCAGACCAGTCAGGGGCCACAAGCGGTTGCGGCAGCACCGATTCGATGCGGGCAATCAGTTGTTCTGCTCGCTCGATCAAAGTTTCGAATTTTTGATTCATATCGGCTCTTCGCGCACGACGCTAATACATTTGCAGCTATTATTTTTATAGCATGCACCACTCAATTCATGAGCGATAGTCCGCATTGATGGTGACGTACTCATGGCTGAAGTCACAGGTCCACACCGTGTCGGCCGCGTGACCGCGCCCCAGCAATACGCGAACGGTAATCTCGCTTTGCTTCATGACGCGCTGACCATCCTCCTCACGGTACGCAGGATTTCGGCCACCCCGAACTGCCACATGCACATCATCCAGGTACAGATCAATGCCGGTCTGATCCAGATCGTCGATGCCTGCATAACCAACGGCCGCCAAAATGCGGCCCAGGTTGGGATCGCTGGCATAAAAAGCGGTCTTGACCAGCGGAGAATGGGCAATCGCATAGGCCACCTGGCGGCACTCGTCGCCCGTCTTGCCGCCTTCCACCCGCACGGTGATGAACTTGGTAGCGCCCTCCCCGTCGCGCACGATCGCTTGGGCGAGCTGTTGCGCCACGCGCAGCATCGCGGCTTTCAACGCCTGACCGTCCGCCGTGTCAAGCGAGGTGATGGTTGCGTGTGCCGCTTTGTTGGTAGCAACCACCACGAACGAATCATTGGTTGACGTATCACCGTCGATGGTCACACGGTTGAATGATCCGTCTGCAAGTTCGCGCGCCAGCTGCTGCATCACCGATGGATGCACGCACGCATCCGTAGCCATGAAGCCGAGCATGGTCGCCATGTTGGGGCGGATCATGCCTGCGCCTTTACTGATGCCCGTGATCGAAACCGTCGCACCGCCGATCTGCGCCTGGGCGGAAAACGCCTTGGGTAGGGTGTCCGTGGTCATGATGCCCTCGGCAGCGCGGGCCCAGTGGTCGGCGCGAGCGTCCGCAATGGCTGCGGGCAATCCAGCTTCGATGCGGTCATGCGGTAGCGGCTCCATGATCACACCGGTGGAAAAAGGCAATATCTGCTCGGGAGACACTTGCAGCAAACGCGCCAACGCGACGCACGTTGCCCGCGCACGCACCAGGCCCTCTGCACCCGTGCCCGCATTGGCATTGCCCGTGTTGATGACCATGGCCCGAATCCCATGCGACGCAGCAAGGTGTTCACGACTGATCTGAACAGGGGCTGCACAAAACCGGTTCCTGGTGAAGACGCCCGCAACACTGGCTCCCTCGTCCAGAAGAAACACGGTGAGGTCTTTTCGGTTGGCCTTGCGTATACCGGCCTCTACAACGCCGATACGGACACCTGCGATGGGATGGAGATCAGCGGCAACTGGAGCGCAAAGATGGACGGGCATGGACGACCTTCTGTCAATGAATGTACCGATTATCAGGACAACCGAGAGCACAAAAACAAACACGGGCCACAGCCCGTGTTGAGACTACCGGGCCTGTTCACACTATTTTTGTCACTGGCAAAAATAGTGTGAACAGGCCCTAGTCGCGTAATCAGGCCAGCTTGCCGTGGCACTGCTTGAATTTTTTGCCGCTTCCGCAGGGACACGGGTCGTTGCGTCCCACGCGCGCGCCTTCGGGCAAGGCCGCTGGCGCAGCACTGCCCATATCACCCGCCGCGATCACCTGGGCTTCACCCGTCTCAGTCGGCGCGGTGTAGGTCACGTTGGCAATGCTCTCCCCACGCGCTTCCATATCCTGCGCAGCCTGGTCGAGTTGCTCTTGCGACTGGACCTGCACCGTCATCAGAATTTTCGTGACTTCATTCTTGACCTGGTCAATCAACTGGCGAAACAGCTCGAACGCTTCGCGTTTGTACTCCTGCTTGGGCTGCTTTTGAGCGTACCCGCGCAGGTGAATCCCCTGGCGCCGGTAGTCCAGGGCGCTGAGGTGGTCACGCCAGCTGGAGTCGAAGCTTTGCAAAAGCACCATGCGCTCAAATTGCGTGAAGTTCTCGCGCCCCACCTGGGCTACCTTGGTATCGAATGACGCGCGCGCTGCTGCAAGCACTTTTTCAAGAATCTCATCGTCCGTGATCGCGCTGGCAGCCTGCACTTCCTCTACCAGGTTGGTGGCTACGTGCCAGTCATCAGCCAGCGCCTTTTGAAGGGCGGGGATGTCCCACTGCTCCTCCAGTGACTCCTGGGGCACATACTGGCGCACCAGGTCCGTCATGCAATCTTCGCGCATCGCTGCAATCACATCCGAAAGATCGCTCGCGTCCAGGATGTCATTGCGCTGTTGGTAAATGACCTTGCGCTGATCGTTGGCCACGTCGTCGTATTCCAGCAGCTGTTTGCGCACATCGAAATTGCGTGCCTCCACCTTGCGCTGTGCAGACTCGATGCTTCGCGTGACGATCCCGGCTTCGATGGCCTCGCCATCAGGCATCTTCAGGCGATCCATGATCGCCCTGACGCGATCGCCCGCGAAGATGCGCATGAGCGAGTCATCCAGGCTCAGATAAAACCGCGACGAGCCGGGATCGCCCTGACGACCCGACCGGCCGCGCAGCTGGTTGTCGATGCGCCGCGACTCATGCCGCTCCGTGGCGATGATGCGCAGACCGCCCAGCGCCTTCACCTTTTCGTGGTCCAGCGTCCACTGCTCACGCAGCGCCGCCACCTTGGTAGCGCGTTCGGCCTCGCTCAGCGATTCGTCGGCTTCAATGGCAGCCACGGCGTTTTCAATGTTGCCGCCAAGCACGATGTCCGTACCCCGCCCGGCCATGTTCGTTGCGATGGTGATCATTCGCTCACGGCCAGCCTGCGCAATGATGTCCGCCTCGCGGGCGTGCTGCTTCGCATTGAGCACCTGGTGCGGCAGGCCCTCCTTGTTCAGTAGCGCATCGATGATCTCGGAGTTTTCGATCGAAGTCGTGCCCACAAGCACCGGCTGGCCGCGCTCGTGGCATTCGCGGATGTCCTTGATGGCAGCTTCGTACTTCTCGCGCGTCGTCTTGTACACACGGTCCAACTGGTCTTCGCGCTTGCTGGGGCGGTTGGGCGGACTGACCACCGTCTCGAGACCGTAGATTTCCTGAAACTCGTACGCCTCGGTATCGGCAGTCCCCGTCATGCCCGCGAGCTTGCTGTACAAGCGGAAGTAGTTTTGAAACGTGATCGAGGCCATCGTCTGGTTCTCGGCCTGGATCTTGACGCCTTCCTTGGCTTCCACGGCCTGGTGGAGCCCTTCGCTCCAGCGGCGGCCGGACATCAGGCGTCCAGTGAACTCGTCAACGATCACGATTTCGCCGTTTTGAACCACGTAATGCTGGTCACGGTGGTACAGATTGTTGGCCCGCAGCGCCGCATACAGGTGATGCATCAGCGTGATGTTGGCCGGGTCGTACAGCGACGCGCCCTCGGCAATCAAACCCTGGCTGGCAAGCACGCGCTCTGCGGTTTCATGGCCTTGTTCGGTCAGGAAGACCTGATGGGACTTTTCGTCGAGGGTGAAATCCCCCGGCTTGGTGACCCCTTCGCCGGTGCGGGGGTCGGCTTCCCCTTCCTGGCGCACGAGCAGCGGCACCACCTTGTTCATCGCAATGTAGATCGCGGTGTGGTCTTCAGCCTGCCCGCTGATGATGAGGGGCGTGCGCGCCTCATCGATCAGGATCGAATCGACCTCATCGACGATGGCGAAGTTCAGCCCGTGCTGGACGCGGTCGCGCGCCTCATAGACCATGTTGTCGCGCAGGTAATCAAAGCCGTATTCGTTGTTGGTACCGTAGGTGATGTCCGAACGGTACGCCGCCTGCTTTTCTTCCCGGGGCATGTTGGGAAGATTGACCCCCACGGACAGACCCAAACAGTTATACAAGCGCCCCATCCAACGGGCATCGCGGCTGGCCAGGTAGTCGTTGACAGTCACGACATGCACGCCCTTACCCGACAGGGCATTGAGGTAGACCGCCAGTGTCGCCGTCAGCGTCTTGCCCTCGCCTGTTCGCATCTCCGAAATCTTGCCGTAGTGCAAGGCCATGCCACCGAGCAGCTGCACATCAAAGTGGCGCATCTTCATCACGCGCTTGGAACCCTCGCGCACCACAGCAAACGCCTCGGCCAGCAAATCATCCAGCGAAGCCCCGCCCGCAATGCGCTCCTTGAACTCCTGCGTCTTGGCACGCAGTTGCTCATCCGACAGCTTCTCGTAGTCGGCCTCCATCGCATTGATACGGGTCACCGTCTTGCGGTACTGCTTGAGAAGCCGGTCGTTGCGGCTGCCGAAAAGTTTGGTGAGGAAGTTGGTGGCCATGCGAAAGGGGTCGTCACCTGCGCTGAAAGCAGCGTGCAAGACGACCGGAATCCCTAAGAAGAATTGAGATCAAGTGGGCCCGCTGTCGACGATTGCAAGGATGCAAACCGTTGGGCGGATACCGAACCGGCGATTTTAGCTGCCCGCCGCGCACCCCTGGCGCGCTACCGGTTTGGCGCAGATGCGGCAGCAATTTCCTGGGCCGCGCCGCCACCCGCATTGAGAAACTTCTGCGGGTCCTGGAAAACGCCCTGCACAAGCACTTCAAAGTGGAGGTGAGCGCCCGTTGAGCGTCCAGTGGCGCCAACCTCAGCAATCTTTTGGCCGCGCCGCACAATATCTCCACGCTTGACCATGGTGCGCGAAGCGTGCGCATACCGCGTGACGAGCTGGTTTCCATGATCAATTTCAACCATGTTGCCGTAGGCTGGATGGTACTCTTGGGTCACCACCATCCCGCCCGCAGCGGCGAGTATGGGTGTCCCGGTCTCCGCCTGGAAATCAAGCCCCGTGTGCAACGCCGATTGACCCGTGATCGGGTCAACACGCCAGCCAAAGCCGGACGCGGGGCTCCTGCCTGCGACCGGCGCATGCGTGGGAATCATTTTCTTGCGAATATGCTGATCGAACAGACGCGACTCCAGCACCGTCATAAGGTCCACGCGCTGATGGGTGAGTTGTTCAAGCTCGTCCAGAGTGGTCTGCAACTCCTCCATGGACAAATTGCGCGCGCCAACCAATGCCCCCCCGCGCGCATCGGATTTGGCCGTATCGGTTGGCGGCATACCCGCCAGCCCCATCACGCGCTCACCAAGCGACTCGAGCTGAACCAGCCTGGCCTGCATTTCGCCAACCTTTCTGGCCATGGCATCCAGATTTGCACGTACATAGCGGTCGCGCTCGGCAAACTCGTCTTTGACGACGAGGCGAACCAGGTCACCCACCACAGGCCAACCCTCGCGAGCACCTTTGAGAAAAACCCAGTGGTACATGCCGGCCGCGACGAGCACAAGGCTCAACGACACGACAAACCCAGCAACAAAAAGCCTCGCGCCAGAAAGATGAATCGCCCGGCTGCGTGCCAGGTAGGCGTCCGTGATAATCACATGCACTAGATATCCTCCAGACAGAAGACTTTTTCATGACCCGCCGCCATCACGCAATCACCTTGCAACAGGCAAGCCAGGAGTCGCCCACACTGGCACGGCTGACGGCGCTCACACGCGAGTCGACCGACAGGCTCAAGGCGATCGAAGCGTTGATACCGACTGGGCTTCGGTCAACCATTCAGGCTGGGCCCATTGAAGGCGATTCCTGGTGTCTGCTGGTCAGGAACAACGCCTCAGCCGCCAAGTTGCGAAACCTGCTCCCTGCCTTGCAGGCGCATCTGCGCAGTCGGGGGTGGGAGGTTAACGCGATTCGGTTGAAAGTTCAAACCTGAGCGTTGGCCACCCAAGAACCCAGCCAGCCGTTCAGAAATACATGGTGCCGGTTGTCGGAATCGAACTGACGACCTACCGCTTACAAGGCGGGTGCTCTACCAACTGAGCTAAACCGGCAAGCCTTCAATTTTAGCTCGCAAATACGCCGTTGCGAGCGTGTCATCACGCTATTTGATGCGCTTGAGGGCTGGGCGGCCGCCTCCCCCTGCGGGCGATGGGCGCGGCGCATCCGCGTCGCCGTCGGGCTTGCTTCCTTCTTCGCTGGCCACAAGCTGGACCACCCGGTCATCATGGGCCGCAACGGATGGTCCATCCGGAGGCACATCGACGAGACCCTCTGGAGCGACACCAGCCGCGGGGATCGAAGACCCGACGCCCGTGCTGACGCCAGCCACCAGGTTGTCGGCAGGCGCAGGGAACGCCATGCCCTGCCCGTTCTCGCGCGCATAGATCGCAATCACACGACCCACTGGCACAAGAATGTCGCGGGGCTTGCCACCGAACCTGGCTTTGAATTCGATGAAGTCATTGCCAAGCTGCAATGCACTGGTGGCATCGAAACTCACATTCAACACGATCTCGCCATCCTTGACGTACTCACGCGGTACCTGCACGGAATCATCGACGCGCACGGCAACATAGGGCGTGAACCCGTTGTCCGTGCACCATTCGTACAAGGCGCGAATGAGGTAAGGGCGCGTCGAGGTGGATTCCGGAGGAGACATTGGTGCAGTCAGGACGATGAGGCGATAAAAAGGAAAAGCGCTTACTTGCGCATGACCTTTTCGGAAGGTGTCAGGGCTTCGATGTAGGCTGGGCGCGAGAAGATCCTCTCGGCATACTTGAGCAGTGGCGCGGCGTTTTTGCTCAGGTCAATGCCGTAGTAGTCCAGGCGCCACAAAAGCGGCGCAATGGCAACATCCAGCATGGAGAAGTTGTCGCCCAGCATGTACTTGTTCTTGAGGAAGACCGGAGCCAATTGCGTCAACCGGTCACGGATGTGCGCGCGCGCCTTTTCCAGTGCCTTTTCATTTCCCTTGGTAGCGCGCGATTCGAGTGCATTCACATGAACGAACAATTCCTTTTCAAAGTTGAGCAGGAACAGTCGGACGCGAGCGCGGTCGACTGGGTCTCCAGGCATCAACTGCGGATGAGGAAAACGCTCGTCGATGTACTCATTGATGATGTTCGACTCGTACAGGATCAGGTCACGCTCCACCAAAATGGGCACCTGTCCGTACGGGTTCATGACGCTGATGTCTTCGGGCTTGTTGTACAGGTCCACGTCGCGGATTTCGAAGTCCATGCCCTTCTCGAACAGGACAAAACGGCAGCGGTGGGAGAAGGGACAGGTCGTACCCGAGTAAAGCACCATCATGGTGTGAGGCTCCTAAAAATCAAAAGAGTGGGACGCGAAAGCGCCCACTCTGCAAAAACAACTGGCACCCACCACTGGTGCCAATGATCGATCTGGCGTTTACTTCACGTCTTTCCAGAAGGCTGCATTCAACCGCCACGCGATGAAGGTGAACACACCCAGGAAAATAAGCACCCAGACACCCACACGTTTGCGCGTGTTTTGGGCGGGCTCGGCCATCCACTGCATGTAATTCACCAAGTCGCCGACGGTCTCGTCATACTGGCGCGACGTCATCAGACCGGGCTTGACCTGCTCCCACCCCTTCAACACTTGGGTCTTGTGGCCATGACTTTCGTGCTCTTCAAAAATGGGGCGGCGCTCGCCTTGCAGTTCCCACAACACATGCGGCATGCCCACGTTCGGAAACACCAGGTTGTTCCAACCCGTCGGCTTGTTCTCGTCACGGTAGTAGGTACGCAGATAGGTGTAGAGATAATCGGCTCCCGTGCCGCCCGCACCAGACCTTGAACGTGCGATCACGGTCAGATCAGGGGGGTTGGCGCCAAACCAGGCCTTGGCCTGCTTCGGGTCAATTGCGGCCTTCATGGTCTCGCCGACCTTGTCTGTTGTGAACAGGAGGTTGTCCTTGACTTGCTGATCGCTCAGGCCGATGTCCTTGAGACGATTGAACCGCATGAACGCCGCCGAGTGGCAGTTGAGGCAGTAGTTGACGAACACCTTGGCGCCGTTTTGCAGCGATGCCAGATCATTCGTCTTGGCGGGCGCCTTATCGAGCGCAATGCCACCACCCGCAGCAAATGCAGAACCAGCCGCCAATCCCAGGGCCGTCACCAAGGTGAGGAAGATTTTCTTCATTGTTGTTATCTCCTGGGCTCAGTGCGCCACAAAGGTCACGCGGTCAGGCACGGGCTTGGCCTCGCCGATGCGGCTCCACCAGGGCATCAGCAGGAAGAACCCAAAGTAAAAGAGCGTACCCACTTGCGACACACGCTCGCCAACCGGCGACGGAGGCTGGACACCCAGATAGCCGAGGATCAGGAAGTTGATCACAAACACGGCGTACAGGTACTTATGCCAGTCCGGACGATAGCGGATGGACCGTACCGGACTGTGGTCGAGCCACGGCAGGAAAAACAGGATGATCACCGCGCCGCCCATCACGACGACACCCCAGAACTTGGCATCAATGGACAGCATCAAGGCCACAGCCACCAAAGCAGCCACGGCGATACCAGCCTTGACGAAGCTGGGCAGCTTTGCCTTCAAAACGCCGAAGGCTGCTGCTGCCAACACGCACAAGACCAGCACGTACATCATCTCGGTCGTGATCGCGCGCAGCATCGAGTAAAAAGGCGTGAAGTACCACACCGGGGCGATGTGCAGCGGGGTCACCAACGGGTCGGCCGGGATGAAGTTGTTGTACTCAAGAAAGTAACCACCAAACTCTGGCGCAAAAAACACGACCGCCGTGAACGCCATCAGGAACATGCTCAGCGCGAAGATGTCATGCACCGTGTAGTAGGGGTGGAAAGGCACGCCATCCAGCGGCTTGCCGTTGGCATCCTTGGGCGCCTTCGGGCCCTTGATTTCCACACCGTCGGGGTTGTTGGAACCCACGTCGTGCAAGGCCAGCAAGTGAGCCACAACCAGGCCAAGCAGTACCAGCGGCACCGCAATCACATGGAAGCTGAAAAAGCGGTTCAGCGTGGCATCACCCACAACGAAATCGCCGCGGATCAGCAGCGCCAGATCAGGGCCGATGAAAGGAATGGCGGCAAACAGGTTCACGATCACCTGCGCACCCCAGTACGACATCTGACCCCAGGGCAGCAGGTAGCCCATGAAAGCTTCTGCCATCAGGCACAAAAAGATGGCGCAACCGAAGATCCAGACCAGTTCGCGCGGCTTGCGATAGCTGCCGTAGATGAGGCCGCGGAACATGTGCAGATACACCACCACAAAAAAGGCCGATGCCCCGGTGGAGTGCATGTAGCGGATCAGCCAGCCCCAAGGCACATCACGCATGATGTACTCGACCGAGGCAAACGCCAGGTTGGCGTCGGGCTTGTAGTGCATGACCAGGAAGATACCGGTGACGATCTGAATCACCAGCACCACCAGCGCCAGCGAGCCGAAGATGTACCAGAAGTTGAAGTTCTTCGGAGCGTAGTACTCCGACATGTGCACCTTGTAGGCATCGAAGGCGGTCGGAAACCGGTTCTCAAACCAGTTGGTCACCTTGGCGCCAGCCGATGCATTGGGGGAAATTTCCTTGAATTCAGCCATGTCGATTTACCTCAGGCCTTCTTGTCTTCGCCGATGAGCAGCAACGTCTCGGACAGGTACATGTGCGGCGGCACCTCCAGGTTGTCAGGCGCAGGCTTGTTCTTGAACACCCGGCCAGCGACGTCAAACGTGGAACCGTGGCAGGCGCACAGAAAGCCGCCTTGCCAGTCATCCGGCAGCGAAGGCTGCGGACCCGTCTGAAACTTGTCTCCAGGCGAGCAGCCGAGGTGGGTACAGATGCCCACGCCCACAAACAGTTCAGGCTTGATCGATCGGTGCTGGTTTTTGGCGTATTCGGGGGTCGGGTACGTCTTGCGATCCGATTTGGGGTCGGCCAGTTGGGCTTCCGTCTGGGCAAGCGACTGGATTTGCTGGGGGGTGCGCTTGAGGATCCACACAGGTTTGCCACGCCATTCGACGGTCAGCTTTTCGCCGGGCTGCAGGGTGGAAATATCCACCTCAACGGCTGCGCCGGCAGCTCTGGCTTTCTCCGAAGGCTGAAAACTACTGACGAAGGGCACAGCAACGGCCACTCCGCCAGCGGCACCGGCACATCCGGACGCAATCAGCCACGTCCTTTTACTGGTGTCGACTGGGGTGTCACTCATGGGGATCCTCGGTAAACATCGCTATTGTTGGAGTCAACCTCGAATTGTAGCGGAGTGAAAATGGGCATTTGATCGTGAACAGGTGTTGACATGGTGCGGCGCTCGGAGATACTTGCGCATCTTGAAATCAGCCCCGGAGGGAAGCCATGGGAATGATGGTGGTGTTCTGGGAATTTGGGGTGTAGGGGGAGGGGT
>JBKCTS010000254.1:0-1440 GCA_046318695.1 Acidovorax sp. | reverse complement strand
CCGAACATGGCCATGTGCTGCTGGCAGACGATGAAGCGGCCTTCCAGAGGCTTGGCAGTGCCTTTTTGCGTGGGCTGGGTCACACCGTCACGCTGGCGGGCGACGGCGAGCAGGCCTTGGCCGCTTTTGCGCGGCAGCGACCCGAACTGGTGCTGCTGGATCTGGCCATGCCCCCGCACATGGACCCGGAAATCGGCCTGCAACTGATCCCGCAGTTTGCGTCCCAGGTGCCGGTGGTTGTGCTCACCGGCCACGGCGACCATGCGCTGGCGCTGCGCGCCACGGAGCTTGGCGCATGGGATTTTCTGACCAAGCCCGTAGATCCGGAGATGCTGCGCTTTGTGGTGGCGCGCGGGCTGCGCAAGGCCCGGCTCGACGCCGAGCTGGCGAACCTGCGCGCAAGCCAGGCGCTGGATGATCTGGGCATTGCGGGCCAGGCTGCCGCCACCGCACAACTGCGGGCGCTGGTGCGCCGCGTCGCGCCCACGCAAGTCAGCGTGCTGGTGCTGGGGCCCACCGGCACGGGCAAAGAACTGGTGGCGCGCGCCTTGCATGCGTGCAGCCCCCGGCAGAGCGCGCCTTTTGTGGCCATCCACTGCGGTGCGCTGTCCGCCGAGCTGCTGGAGAGCGAGCTCTTTGGCCACATGAAGGGCAGCTTCACAGGGGCCTACCGTGACCAGCCCGGTCTGGTGGAGGCAGCGCACGGTGGCACGCTGTTCCTCGATGAGGTGGGGGAGATGCCGCCGCCGATGCAGGTCAAGCTCTTGCGTTTTTTGCAGGAGGGCACCTTTGTGCCCGTGGGTGGCCGCACGCAAAAGCGCGTCGATGCGCGGGTGGTGGCGGCCACCCACCGCGACCTGGAGGCCATGGTCCGCGAAGGCGCGTTTCGGGAAGACCTGTTCTATCGGCTCAAGGGGGTGGTGTTGCGCACGCCGTCGCTGGCCGAGCGTCCTGCCGACATCCCTTTGCTGGCAACCCGGTTTCTGCAGCGCGTCGCGCAGCGCGCCAGCCTGACCCCCGACGCACTGGCATGGCTTGTTGCGCGCGAATGGCCCGGGAACGTGCGGGAGCTCAAAGCGGTGGTCGAGTCGGCGGGCGCGCTGCTCATGCCCGATCAGCGCGAAGTGGATGCGGCGCTGCTGCGCCTTTCCAGCGGCGACACGGAGGCCTTTGGGGCATCGAACGGCGGGGCGGCCCAGGGGCAGTCTGCGGGCGACAGCACAGGCAGCGGGCCCGGGATAGCCGCCGACGCCTCCGCAGGCCCGCTGGATGCCGCCTTGATGGAGCTGGAGCTGCGCATGGTGCGCGACACGCTGGCGGCCACGGGCGGTAACCAGTCCGAGGCAGCGCGGCGACTTGGGATTTCGCGCGTCGGGCTGGTGAAGAAGCTCACCCGGCTGGGGCGGCGCTGAATCCTGCCCGCTTGCGCCATGCCCGCCC
>JBKCTS010000253.1:0-1780 GCA_046318695.1 Acidovorax sp. | reverse complement strand
CACACTGCCCTTGTAGACCATGCCACCCAGCGAGATCACGCCCACCTCGGTGGTGCCGCCGCCGATGTCAACCACCATGGAGCCAGAGGCTTCAGAAACGGGCAACCCCGCGCCGATACCGGCCGCCATGGGTTCTTCGATGAGGTACACGGCCGTCGCGCCAGCGGCCTCGGCCGCGTCCTTGATGGCGCGGCGCTCGACCTGGGTGGAACCGCAAGGCACGCAGATGATGATGCGCGGGCTGGGGGTGAACAGCGTGCGCGGGTGAACCATCTTGATGAACTGCTTGATCATCTGCTCGGTGATCACGAAGTCGGCAATCACGCCGTCTTTCATGGGCCGGATGGCTTCAATATTGCCAGGCACCTTGCCCAGCATGGCCTTGGCTTCGCGGCCTACGGCCTGGATGACCTTCTTGCCGTGCGGCCCGCCTTCGTGGCGGATGGCAACCACGGAGGGCTCGTCAAGCACAATGCCTTTGTCACGGGCGAAGATCAGGGTGTTGGCGGTGCCAAGGTCAATGGCCAGGTCGGTGGAGAAGTACCGACGGAAAGCTCCGAACATTCAGAAATCCTCTCAGGCACGGCATGCACTTCGGCCTGCCATCGCCGCGTTTACGGGGGGTCAAAACTCGCTTTTTTCGCACAATGACCGGCAGATGGGGGGCTATTGCGGCAAAGCCGGGATAATAACCGATCCCCTGTGAATAACCCCCCGCCGCGCGGGCGGGAGCGCAGCTTTACTTCTGGTTTCTTTCGATTTTCCAACCTATGGCACTGACCCCCCAGGACATTGGCCGCATCGCCAATCTTGCCCGGCTTGAGCTCACATCATCCGAAAGTGAGCGCATGCTCACCCAGCTCAACGGTTTCTTCGACATCGTGGAACAAATGCGGGCTGTGGATACCTCAGGCATCGCGCCGCTGGCGCACCCGGTGGCGGCCATCCAGGATGTGTCGCTGCGTCTGCGCGAAGACATCGCCAGCGAGCCCAACCTGCGCGAGGCCAACCAGAAAAGCGCGCCAGCGGTCGAGCGCGGCCTCTTGCTGGTCCCCAAAGTGATTGAGTGAGGCCAGCCAGCATGAGCACCACCAACCAAGCCTTGCACGATCTGGGTGTTTGCGAGCTTGTCGCGGGCCTGCGCGCCGGGCAGTTTTCTGCCGTCGAAGCGGCCCAGCATTTTCTTGCCCGCGCCCGGCTCCACCAAAACCTGGGCGCGTACGTTGCGCTCAGTGAGGACGCGACCCTGGCCCAGGCCCGTGCGGCGGACCTGCGCATTGCGGCCGGCAGCGCTGGCGCGCTCGAGGGCGTGCCCATTGCGCACAAGGACATCTTCGTAACCCGCGATTTCCCCAGCACCGCGGGCTCCCGCATGCTGGCGGGCTACCAGTCGCCCTTTGACGCCACCGTGGTCAGCCAACTGGCCGACGCGGGCGCCGTGACGCTGGGCAAACTGAACTGCGACGAGTTCGCCATGGGCTCGGCCAACGAGAACTCGGCCGTGGCGCCCGTGGGCTTTGACGCACCCGCGCCCGTCCGCAACCCCTGGGACACCAGCCGCATTCCCGGCGGCTCGTCGGGCGGCAGCGCCGTGGCCGTGGCCGCGCGACTGGCACCTGCCGTCACCGGCACGGACACGGGCGGGTCCATCCGCCAGCCTGCCTCGTTTTGCGGCATCACCGGCATCAAGCCCACTTACGGCCGAGCCAGCCGCTACGGCATGATCGCCTTTGCCTCCAGCCTGGACCAGGCCGGCCCCATGGCCCGCAGCGCCCAGGAC
>JBKCTS010000252.1:0-4284 GCA_046318695.1 Acidovorax sp. | reverse complement strand
CAACGGCGGTGTAGGTGGAGACGTCCATGCCATCTGCATAACTCCCTGCGGTCTGCGCGGGCGCGGGCTCGGGCAGTCCACGGCGTTGCTTTTCTTGCCAATAGCCATGCTATTGGCTGCAAAAAGCGCCTTGTGGCCTATCCCGATCCGCACCGGCGCATCCTCACGAGGGTTATGCAGATGGCTTCCCTAGCCGTTGACCAGGGTGCCAGCGGGCTCCTTTGGCATCGCGGCATCGGGCATGGCAAAGTGGTTTTGTCGCCAGGCTTCAAAGACCGTGACCGCCACGGCATTGGACAGGTTCAGGCTGCGCTGCCCCGCCCGCATGGGCAGACGAAGGCGCTGCGTTGGCGGGAAGGTCTCGCGCAGCGCTGGCGGCAGGCCCCGGGTTTCGGCACCGAACACCAGCCAGTCCCCCGGGAGAAAGCGGGTGGAATGCACCGGCTCAGAGGCATGCGTGGTCATGGCAAACATGCGGGCAGGGTCGGGCTGGGCGTCGCGCACAAACGCAGCCCACCCTGCGTGCCGATGCACGCTGGCGTACTCGTGGTAGTCCAGGCCCGCGCGGCGCATCAGCCGGTCTTCCATCGAAAAACCAAGGGGTTCAATCAGGTGCAGCGAGCAACCCGTGTTCGCCGCAAGGCGGATCACGTTGCCCGTGTTGGGCGGGATTTCGGGCTCGACCAGGACGATGTGGAACATCGGTGTATTGTGCGCCGCCACGGCAGATGCAGGGCAGGCGCGGTCTCCATCCCGGCATGGCGGGCACGGCCGCAACCTGTGCCAGCGTCGCGCGGTGGAGGGGGGGCTGCCCATCCGGGGGCATGCGGGGCCGCCCGGTCAATCGATCCCGGTTCGCGCCAGCACGATGGTTGTCACGTGGGCAACGCCCGCTTCGCGCAAGGCCTGCGTGGCCGCGTGCAGGGTGGCGCCCGTGGTCATCACGTCATCCACCAGCGCCACCCGCTGGCCGCACAAGGTCGCGGCGCGGGATGGCTCCACCACAAAAGCCCCGCTCAGGTTGCGCAGACGTTCCGCCCTGGGCAACCCGCTTTGTGCGTGCGTTGAGTGCAAGCGCAAGAGCGTGCCTGTATCGGTTTTGCGGGGCGCCAGCTCACGCGCCAGCAAAGCAGACTGGTTGAAACCCCGCACGCGCAGCCGATCGGCCGACAGCGGCACCGGTAACACTCGGTCGGCTGCCTCCAGTGCCGGTTCCACCCAGGGCGTGCTGCGTACCAGCGTGGCCAGGGCGCGCGCCCAGCCGGGATCTCCGCGAAACTTGAAATCCGCCAGGGCATCCGCCCAGGGGTAGGCGTAGTCCACCGCCGCCAGGCAGGCATCTGCAAGCGGTGGTGTGCGCAGACAGGCGCCACAGACGTCCACCCCGGTGGGCACACGCAGCGCGCAGCGCGCGCAACGCGCGGTCGGCTGCGCGAACCGCGCCGCGCAGGCGTCGCAGATGCGCCGGGATGGCCATGCGTGGCATACCGCGCATGCGCCGGGTACGTGGTCGGCCAGGGCTTGCAGGCGGCGTGAAGCCCCTGCCAGGCGAGTGAACAGCATGAGTCAATATACTCGCGCCTCCCGCTATCCACGGCCCATGTCTTCCGAGCGTCCCCCCACCATCGATCCTGTTGCGGCTGCGCGCTGGCACTCGGCAGCGCCACCAGCCTCGCCCTGGCTGCATGAGGAAGTGGGCCGCCGCATGCAGGACCGCCTGCAGTGGATCCGGCAGGCGCCGCAGTCCTGGTGCGATTGGGAGGCCGTGCGGGGAGGGTTGCAGGCGCACGCTTTGGTGGCTGCGCGCTACCCCAGGGCACGCAGCATCATCCATGAGCCCATTGCCGTGCGGGAACAAGCTGCCCGCAATGCCCTGGCCCCGCCGTGGTGGAGCCGCCGACGCTGGAGCGCCGCCAGTCCTGAATTCGGTGTGCCCGAGCCCGCGAGCGTACAGATGCTATGGGCCAATATGGCCTTGCACACCGCCGCCGACCCGCAGGCGCTGATTGCGCAATGGCACCGGGCGCTGGCCGTCGATGGCTACCTTATGTTCTCGTGCCTGGGGCCCGACACGCTGCGCGAAATCCACGCCCTGTATGCGGCCTTGGGCTGGCCCCCCGCGGGGCATGCCTTCACGGACATGCACGACTGGGGTGACATGCTGGTGCACGTGGGCTTTGCCGAACCTGTGATGGACATGGAACGCATCACGCTCACGTTTGCCACTCCCGAACGGCTTGTGCAGGAACTGCGCGAGCTGGGCTGCAACCTGCACCCGGGCCGCCATGGCGCGTTGCGCGGGCGGCACTGGCGGCAGCATCTTCATGCCGTGCTGGCCGAGCGCCTCGCCGATCCGGATCACGGTGGTCAGCTGGCGCTCACCTTCGAGATCATCTACGGCCATGCCTTCAAGCCGGCGCCCCGGCTGCGCGTCAGCGAATCGAGCGCCATTTCGCTGCAGGACATGCGGGCCATGCTGCGAAAGACTGGCGAACGGACGTAACGCGATACCCACCCACGAACCATTCACGCAGGTACTTTCCATGGCGCGGTCGGCCATGGCGGCACGCCATGCCATGGTGCAAGCCGGGCGGTGGCAGCCAGCGATGCCGTGACGGCGGTCCGGCATGTGGATAACCGGTCGCGTCGGACATAACCGCGCGCATGTTTGCCTTTGAGGCGCTGCGGTGGTGCCGGACCACTAAGGAACCTCTGCATAACTCCCTGCGGTCTGCGCTGGCGCGGGCTCGGGCAGTCCACGGTGTTGCTTTTCTTGCCAATAGCCAGGCTATTGGCTGCAAGAAGCGCCTTGTGGCCTATCCCAATCCGCACCAGCGCATCCTCGCGAGGGTTATGCAGATGGCATGGACGTCTCCACCTACACCGCCGTTGAATGCGTAGGCCTATGACCCGACACGGGGTGGGGCCTCGCGGTAACGGCATCAAAGTGCCAAAGTGGATGTTCGTCGCAACCACTTGAGAACCGGAGGCCCCGCCATGCAATCTACCGCAACGCTGCCAGTCATCGGAATGGATATTGCCAAGAACGTATTTCAACTCCACGTAGTGGATGCCGAGACTGGCGAGCTCGAACGACACAAACTCAGGCGTGATCGGGTGACTACCTTCTTTGCCAATCGTCAGAGGTCACTCGTTGCTCTTGAGGCCTGTGGCGGTGCGCACCACTGGGCCAGAACGCTGCAGGCGTTGGGGCACGAGGTGAAGCTGCTGCCAGCCAAACATGTCCGCCCCTTTGTGCTGCGTGACAAGACCGATGCCCGTGATGCCCAAGCCATCTGGGTGGCAGCCCAGCAACCGCACATCAAGGCCGTTCCGGTCAAGAACGTGCAGCAGCAAGCTTGTCTGACCCTGCACCGGATGCGCGCTCAGCTCATGAAGGTGCGCATCATGCAAACCAACGCGTTGCGTGGCTTGCTCTACGAGTTCGGCATCGTGCTGCCTGAGGGGCATCGTTTGCTGCTCAAGCGCGTTCAGGACGAACTGGCCAAGGCGCAGGAACAGGCGAGGCTGCCAGAGGTGGTAGTCGCCAGCGTTCAGGATCAACTGCGTCGCATCGACAGCCTGCAGGTCGATATCGACCAACTGGATAAACGGCTGGCCTCGATGGTCAAGCAGAACCAGCACATGCAGGCACTGCAAGCCATACCGGGCATCGGTGCGTTGACGGCGACTGCCTTGGTTTCTACCGCGACCGATCTGTCCAGCTTTGAGTCAGGCAGGCAGTTTGCCGCCTGGTTGGGTTTGACGCCCCGACAGACTGGCACCGGCGGGAAGACCCGGCAGTTGGGGATCTCCAAACGCGGAGACCCTTATGTGAGGACCATGTTGATGCATGGCGCTCGCGCCGTCATAGCCAGAAGCCAGCGAAGCGGCTGGATCGAGAGGCTGTTACTGCGCCGCCCATACAGCGTGGTGGTCGCGGCACTGGCCAACAAGCTGGCCCGAACTGCCTGGGCAGTCCTGGTCAAAGGCAAAGCCTTTGACCAGGTCAGATGGAATCCAGTTGACCTCGCCGCAGCCTGAGACCACCACGATGAACTGAACACACCAAACGCCAAGAAACCGTTTTGAAGGAGAGCTCGCAGGAAGCGACGTGATGGGTCAACAGGTCAAACCGGGGTGGGGGCAATCCGATAGGGAAGCAGGGCAGCAAGCCCGATATGCAGACAGGAGCCTCACCCGCGAATGCCATCAGGGCCAGCAGGACGAACACCCTGCACCGACAGGCCGAATGTAAGACTGCAAACCCTTCAGACCTTCATG
>JBKCTS010000251.1:0-4628 GCA_046318695.1 Acidovorax sp. | reverse complement strand
CCAGGTGCAATGACACATCCTGCCGCGTGGCGGCCGTGCGGGGCACCATCAAGGCCGATCCCGCGCGGATCAGCATCCGGGGCGGGATGTTATTGAGCGCGCGCAATTCCTGCTCGCTCATGCCCGTGCGCTGGGCCGCATCGGCCACGGTCATGGATGTGGGAGCAGTCCATACCGTCCAGCTTGCGTACTGGCCTTCGCTGCGCGCTTGCAGGTTGCGCTGGAACACCTTGGCGTTGTCCCATGGCAAAAGAATCTGGGGCGTACCAGCCGCCATGATCACGGGTTTGTGGAACGACGGGTTCAATGCCCGGAAGTCTTCCTCGCGGATGCCGGCAAGGCTGGCTACCAGCGCGACGTCGATATCGTTGGTGATGTCCACCGTCTGAAAGTACGGATGGTTTTCGATCAGCGGCAACTCGGCGCGAAAGGCGCCAGGGTTGGCAACGATGTTTTTGACGGCCTGCAGCTTGGGCACGTACATGCGGGTTTCGGCAGGCATGTTCAGCTCCGTGTAACCGGTGCCCAGACCCTGTTTTTGGTTGCGAGCAATGGCGCGGCCCACGCTGCCTTCGCCCCAGTTGTAGGCGGCCAGGGCGAGGTGCCAGTCGCCGAACATGCCGTGCAGCTTTTGCAGGTAGTCCAGCGCGGCGCGGGTGGATGCCAGCACATCGCGCCGGTCATCCCGGAACGCGTTCTGCTTGAGGTCGAAATAGCTGCCTGTGGCTGGCATGAACTGCCACATGCCCGCCGCTTTGGCGCTGGAAACCGCCTGCGGGTTGAAGGCACTTTCGATGTAGGGCAGCAGGGCCAGTTCGGTCGGCATGCCCCGGAGCTCCAGCTCTTCAACAATGTGAAAAAGGTACTTGCGCGAGCGCTCGGTCATGCGCTGGATGTAGTCGGGCCGCGCCGCATACCACTGTTCGCGGTCCTGCACGAGCTCATGCTGCAAGTCTGGCATGGCAAAGCCGCGCCGGATGCGCTCCCAGAGGTCGGCAGGGGCGGCGAGCGAGGCGACCTCGGAACTGGTGGCCGTTGCCAGCGGTATCGGACGCAACGGGCCAGTGGGGTACTGGGCCACATGGGAAGGCGTGCCTTGGGAAGGTTGCGCGGCGACTGTCGCTGCGTCCGACCTCTGCGCTGACGGGCTGATGATGGTGCTGGTGGTGCTGGTGGTGCTGGTGGTGGCGCAACCCGCGAGCCAGACCACAGCGGACAGGAGGGCTACGTGCAGTAATTTCATTGGAAATTGTTTTTCCATTCGCGCAGGGTGGCCAGAACCTCCACTGCGTCTTGTTAATCGGTCATCTGCGGCCTGTGCGCCTTGGCGGACCGGGCCACACCAGGCACGCGAACGCGCAGGAAGGGATTGATCTCGCGTTCGAGCGCGATGCTTGAGGGCAGTGTGGGCAGGTGGCGCGCACGCAGCGCTTCGCAACGGGCTCGGTAGTCGATCAATGCGACGTTGGCAGGTTCCACCGCCAGCGCAAATCGCAGATTGGACAGTGTGTACTCGTGCGTGCAGCAGATGCGGGTGTTGCCTGCAAGGGCTGCCAGACTGTCGAGCGACCCGAGCATCTGCGCGGGCGTGCCTTCAAAAAGGCGGCCGCAACCGCCCGAAAACAGCGTGTCGCCGCAAAACAGCAAGGGTGCCCCGTCCATGTCGGCACAAAAAAATGCAATGTGGCCTGCGGTGTGGCCCGGGACATCCATGACCTTGAAATCCAGCCCCAGCGCGCTGACGCGGTCACCCTGCACCAAGGGCACCGCCGGCTGTGGAATGCGCTCGCGTGCCGGGCCATAGACGGAGGCTCCCGTGGCGTCGCGCAGTGCATCCACTCCCCCCACATGATCGCCGTGATGGTGCGTGACTAGAATGGACTGCAATTGCAGCCCCAGCTGCTGCAACACCCGCATCACGGGTGGGGCTTCCCCCGGATCAACGACGATGGCACGGTGCCCGTCGTGCAGCATCCAGATGTAGTTGTCGGTCAACGCGGGCAGTGGCAACAGGTTCATGAGCGATCAAATTATAGGTTTGCACCACTGGTTCGAGTCTCCGCCAGGCCAGTATCTGTTGGCCTGGGAGCAGGCCCGTTTTGATGAGGCGGTGGCCGACATCTTTGGCTACCACAGCCTGCAACTGGGGCTGCCCATCGTGGATGGGCTGCGCACCAACCGCATGCCGCACCAGTGGCTCTCGCAAGGACAGGAGGGCGTGGCGCAGGTGTTTGGCCGCGCCGCCGCCAGCGGTGCGGCTGGGGCCATTCAGCCCGGTGACGCTGCGAAGCCGTTGCCGCAAGAACCATCGGCCGGGATGGCGTCGTGCAGCCCGCTGGTGGGGCGGCCCGTGGTTCTTCTGACCGAATCGGTGGCCCTTCCGTTTCCGGAGGCCAGCCTGGACCTGCTGGTGCTCCCGCACACGCTGGAGCTCAGCCTGGACCCGCATGCGACGCTGCGCGAGGTGGCGCGGGTGCTGGTGCCCGAGGGGCGCGTGGTCATCAGCGGGCTGAACCCGACCAGCCTGTGGGGGCTGCGCCAGCGAAGGGCCCGGCTGTACCGGCACCTGGGCAGGGGTTCGCTGTACCTTCCCGATGTGGGCGAGTTCATTGGCTACCGGCGGCTGCGCGACTGGCTCCGGCTTCTGAGCTTCGAGGTCGAGTCCGCGCAGTTTGGCTGTTATCGTCCGGCCGTGCGCACGACGCGCTGGCTGGAACGCTTGAGCTGGATGGACAGGCTGGGTGAGCGTTGGTGGCCCATTTTCGGGGCGGCGTACTTTTTGGTGGCGGTCAAGCGTGTGCAGGGCCTGCGGCTCATGGAGCCCGCGTGGCGGGGTGCGCGCCAGCGGGCAGCAGCCTCGATGCCCGTGGCCCACCGAGCCGACGTCGCTGGTATACCCATGCCCGCGAAGCCGCGACCCAGCCGCCGTGACGGGCCCCCGGTCAGCAACCAACACAGGAACGAGTCGGTTTGAATCACGTTGAAATCTACACAGACGGGGCCTGCAAGGGCAATCCGGGTCCAGGGGGCTGGGGCGTTTTGATGCGTTCGGGCAGCATCGAAAAAGAACTTTTCGGCGGTGAACTGGGCACCACCAACAACCGCATGGAGCTGCTCGCCGTGATCGAAGCGCTTTCGGCGCTCAAGCGCCCCTGTGCGGTCACGCTCTACCTGGACAGCGAATACGTGCGCAAGGGCATCACTGAATGGATCCATGGCTGGAAAGCCCGGGGTTGGCTCACGGCGTCCAAGCAGCCGGTCAAGAACGTCGAGCTGTGGCAGCGGCTCGATGCGCTGGTCAGCACCGGGGGCCACCGCATTGACTGGCGCTGGGTGCGAGGTCATTCGGGCGACCCGGGCAATGAACGCGCCGACGGGTTGGCCAACCGTGGTGTGGAGCAAGCCCTGGGCCGTGCGTGACCTGCCGGATGCTGGCCTCCGGCGGCCCGATGCGCGGGTGCCCTCAGCACTTCGAGCCAGCCTAAAGCCTGCCGCTTGAGCCCGGGGCGATGCGGCCGTTTCAGCGAATGCGTCTGAGCGCTGCTACATTGTCAGATTGCGTTGTTCACTGGCTGGTTCATTCATGGCGTCAAAGTACCGTTTCATTGTTTTCGCTGCGTTGGGCATTGCGGCAGCGTCGGGGGGCGCCTGGTGGTGGCAGCGGCCGGCCCAGTCCCCGGGTGCGGAGCCCGCTGCGAACCCCGCGGCAGGTGGGCCGGCGGCTGCAGGCAATGCCGCCGGTGGGTCTGGCGCGGGTCGCGCAGGGCAGCAGGGCGGGGCGGGCCGGCCGGTGGCTGTTGAAGTCGTGCGGGTGCGCCAGATGGCGTTGCGCGACGACGCAGAGGCCGTGGGGAGCTTGAAGTCCCGCCAGAGCGTGATGCTCCGCCCCGAGGTGAGCGGCCGCATCACGCAGCTCAACTTTCGCGATGGAGAGCGCGTGCGCAAGGGCCAGCTTCTGGTGCAGTTCGATGATCAGCTCCCGCGCGCCCAGGTGCAGCAAAGCCGGGCCGAGCTGTCCATCGCGCAGGCCAACCACAAGCGCAACCAGGAGCTGGTCGCCCAGGGTTTCATCAGTCAGCGCTCTGTGGATGAAAGTGCTGCCAACCTGGAGGTTGCACAGGCCAAGCTTGCCCTGGCTGAAGCCTCAACTTCGCGCCTGAAGATCGTGGCACCGTTTGATGGCGTGGCCGGCATCCGCGGTGTGAACGTGGGCGATTACCTCAAGGATGGCGCGGACATCGTCAACGTCGAGGACCTGGACACGCTGTTCGTGGACTTTCGGTTGCCCGAGCGGCTGCAGGCCAAGGTGCGGGCAGGACAGGTCGCTCAGGTGGCATTCGATGCACTACCGGGCGTGCTCTACCCGGCTCTGGTGCAGGCGATCAACCCGCAGATCGATGCCGATGGCCGCTCCATCGCAGTGCGCGGGTGCATCGACAACCGCCGGCTGCAGTTGCGCCCCGGCATGTTCGCGCGCGTGACAGCAGTTTTTGCCGAGCGCCCGGACGCCCGCGTCATACCCGAGGAAGCCGTGGTGCCCGACAGTTCCAGCCCCTATGTTTTCAAGATTGTGGATGGCAAGGAGCCAGGCAGTCGCGTGGCGCGCCGCACCCCGGTGACCTTGGGCG
>JBKCTS010000250.1:0-10826 GCA_046318695.1 Acidovorax sp. | reverse complement strand
CTTAACCGCTGGTGGGCCGCGCGGCTGGGCCTGCAGCGGCTTTGGCTGCACGCCTGGCAGATCACATTGCCACACCCGGTCACAGGCGCTGCGGTCCGACTTGAAAGTGGGCTGCCGTGGCCGCCCGCTGCAGGCCCGGGTGCGGGCGCCGTGCCATCCGGCCCCACGGCCGACTGGCAGCATCTGCTGGCCGACCTGCCGTGGGAGCTGGTGCCAGGCGCACCGCTGATGTAACCGGTGCGCCATGGCGGCGGCAGGCTGCTCAGGCCTTAAACGAATGAATCAGTCGCCGCACGCGCAAGCCGTGAAGGCGCGGCCTTGGGCCGATCGCGCAGGGTGGCAGGGCGGCGTGGTTTGCGGTGTTTGGGGCAGCGACCTGGTGAAATATGCGGGCTAGAGCGCCCCCGCGGCCGTCTGCTGCCCCGCGGTGCGAACGCGCAGGACTCGGTGGTGGCCCCATTGGAGCCGTGGCCCATGCTGGCGCTGCCGACGTGCCTCACACCATCGAGCACAGGCAACCCGGGCGATGGCGAAGGGCAAAGCCGGTGACATCGCAATGGTCGTCATCGCATTCGATACGGGAACGAAATGCCCTGAAGGCCCGCAGCACTCAACGCTTCAACATCCGCCATCACACTGCGCAGCAAGCGCCCATGACGCGACCAAGGGGCGACACGGGCCAGGTGCCGGGGTACCCTACATCGGCCGCGTCAGGTAAACCGCCTCGCGCCCCACGATGGGCTCGCGCGTGGGCATGAGCACGGTGCAGTCATCGCACAGCGCGCGGATCTCCTGCGCTCCGTCGGTGGCGATCAGCTCGTCCTTGGCAAACACCTCAAACCCGATCAGCGGCCGAACGAAGGCAAAGTCGGGCGTGCGCACCATGCAGGTTTCCAGCAGCTCATAACGGCGCGGCGCGCCAGTGGGGCGGGCCGCGGTGCGCGGAGCAATCAGGCCGAAATGCGCCAAAAAATCCAGCGACACGGCCGTCGCCATGTCAGCGGCCGACTGCAGAAAGTGCTGGCCACATTCCACCACCACGGCCACACCGTCGCTGTGGGCCTGGCCATGGCGGCCATGCTGGATCAGCGGCGTGCCCGAGCCCAGCCCGCTGGGCATGACCAGATGCACCGACGGCGTGCCAATGCCCAAGGCCACCTGGGCATTGCGCGCATAGGCGGGGTACACCCAAAAGGGTTCCACGTTGTGGCTGGTGGAGTGAATGTCGAGAATGTGATCGGCTGCAGCCACCACGGGCCGAAGCTCGCGTGCGCGCAGCAGCTCCGGGCTTTCTGCCGTGCCATCGAGCTCAGCGCCTGACCAGATGCGGTTGAGGTTATGCACCAGCTGGCGGCTTTCAAACGGCCGGGTCTGGTCAAACGATTCATACGCAGCCACGTTGGCAAAGCTGATGGTGAGCGTGCCGATCCGCGGGCGCACGCCCGTGTCCAGCAAATGCGAGGCGGCCACCATGCCGCAGATCTCGTTGCCATGCGTGAGCGCGTTGACGAGCACATGCGGGCCAGGCTTGCCAGAATCGAAGCGGTGAACGTAGTCGATGCCGACATTGCCCCGGCGATACGCCGACAGGTCGCGCGGCAGGACTTCAAAAACGGGTGGATTCAGGCTCATGGACTGGCATTGATCGGGCAAAGAATCATTGTCCCCCCAAAACCGCCACCGCGCTGTCGCGGGGTGTACCATGCCCCGCCGCCGCACTGCCACCGCCTGCCATGCCATCCGCCCGAATTTGCCCCCTGGCCGAAGTGGCTCACCGCCTGCCAGCGGGCAGTGCGCTGGTCGCTCACGCGAACGTTTTGGTGCTGCACATCACTGGCGATGCACAACTGACGCACCTCGATCTCGATCTTCCGCTGGCTGGCCTGGGCGCGCGGGTGGATGGGGGGCTGCCCGATGGTGGCGCTGCCGAGGATGTGCACCTTCACGGCGACCTTCACGCGCAGGTGAGCGGCCCGAACATCGCCCTCGTGCTGATCGACGGAAGTCTGACGCTAAACGGCGCCCTCACCGCCGATGCAGCCCCGGCCCTGGACGACGGCAACGGCGGCCCAGGCCTGCCCGCCCATCTGATCGTCACCGGCGACGTGCAGGCGCGCAATGCCGTGTTGGCCCGCACGAACCTGCATATCCACGGGAGCATGCATGTGGCCGACCTGCTCTGGTGCCACGGTGACCAGGGGGCGCTGGAGGTACAAGGGGCACTGCACGCCCGCGTGGCCGTGTTCAGCGGTGGCCATGCGCTACACCTCACACCGACGCAAGACATCGGCTTTCTCATCGACGAGGTGCGCGGTGGCCCGCATCTGGCAGAGTTTTCCTGCGAAGCGGTGGGCGCGGTGTTTCCCCCCGGGCTGCTCCACGACCTGAGCGACGGCGAACACGGCGCGGCTGACCTGCTGAACCGCAAGGCCGTGTTGGCCGCCGTGCGCGGCGCAGGCAGTGCGGCCCGCAGCAGCCAAGACATTCATGCCGCGCTGCCCATCGCGCACGATCTGTTTGCGGACACCGACATCAGCCTCCACAACATCCGCGCCGCGCTGCGCTCGCCCGTCATCCCGCACAAGCAGTTAACGGCCACGGGCTGGTTCGGGCAGACGGATTTCCTGCTGTGCCGCCAGCATGTGGACGCCGAGGACACCACCCATGACGACCACATACACATCACGGTGTGGAAAACCTGGGACTTCCATCTTTCGGTGACTGAAGCGCCCGTGCGCACGGGGCTGCGGGCACGCCTGGCAGCCGCTGTCGGGCTGCGCCGCGTGCACCGGGTGCCGCGCCTGACGCTGGCGTTTCGCGCGTATTCGGCGGGCCAGCCCGGCCCCTGGCAAACGCTGGACGCCAGCGGCCACACCGACGCGTGGCAGGCCTGCGACCATGCGTGGCGCGGTGTGCTTGACTATGTGCGTCGCGGCGTGGGGCAGCACCGCGCGCGCTACCCGCTGCTGCGACAGTTGCAGGCGGAGATCACCGCGGCAGGCATTGAGGACTTCACCAGCCTGCCCGTGTTCGCCGAGCGCTGCAGCGACTGGTGGGACGATACGCGCAACGGCTGGTGGGAGGCGGCCCTGTGGCTGGGCGCACGCCAGCCCTGCATGCATGACGGCGAGCCCTGGGGCCGGGTCCTCAAGTTCAGCTGGAAAAACGGCGAAGACGCCCCCGGCGACGTCGCCGACAACAGCCACAGCGCCTACCAGATGGATGTGGATGAAGCCCGACAAGGCCCGCCCTTGGTGGCGTTCACGTATGCGCAACGCCAGGACGGGCAGCGCGAACCCATCCCCCCTTGCGCTGCCGACCACATCGCGCGGCTGCTGCGGTTTTACCGCGGGTTGCAGGCCCGCCTGCGCGCCGCGCCAGCGGCGCCTACAAGCTGAGCGGCGCCAGTTTGTCCCGTACCATGCGACATGGGTTCATTCCGAAACCTTGAAAGGAGCCACCATGGCCAAAGGCGAACAACGCAGCAACAAGATGGTAAAAAAACCCAAGAAAGACACCTCAATCCCCAAGGAGGGGAGCGGCTCTGACCGGCCGATGCCGCCCGTGACCGCGATCATCCCGCGCGGCAAAGACAAGAACAAGTAGGCTGTTGCCGCGCATGGCAGAACAAGCCGGTTTGCTACTCAAAAGATAGCAGAGAGGTCTTATCTGCCGTGCGCAACCCGCTGTTTTTGGCATCAAACCGCGCGGTCAGCAGGCGCTGCCGGGATCACTCGGTCTGCGGTGCGTCGCCCGCGTCCGGGTCGCGTGTGCCCGACCCCTTGGGAACCTCTGCATAACTCCCTGTGGTCTGCGCTGGCGCGGGCTCGGGCAGTCCACGGTGTTGCTTTTCTTGCCAATAGCCAGGCTATTGGCTGCAAAAAGCGCCTTGTGGCCTATCCCAATCCGCACCAGCGCATCCTCGCGAGGGTTATGCAGAGCTTCCCTTGGCTTTGGACTTGGCCCGCGCATCCTTTTTGGCCTGGCGCTTGGCATCCTCGGCCTGCCCTGCGGCTCGCCAGGTCTCGAACTCTTGCGGCGTCTCCAGCGTGATGCGGCCCAGGATGGCGGTGCGGAAATCCGTCATCACGATCTCGGCCGCCTTTTGCAGGTTGACCCGGCCGCCGCCCAGCATCGCGCCGCGCTTGCGGCCGATGGCTTGAAGCAGCTCGTCGTCCTGCATCGTGGCCATGGCGCCTGGCGGCAAGCCCAGCTTGTAGCGGGCTTCGAGCAGGGGTGCGTAGTGCTGCTGCAGGCGGCGCAGCAGCTCGAGCGCCACCAGCTCTTCGTCATACGCATTGCGGCCCACGGCCCCGCTGGCGGCCAGGTTGTAGCCGCTTTCGGGCACGATGATGCGCGGCCACAACATGCCGGGCGTCTCCCACAGATAGAAATCGTCGGCCAGGGTGATGCGCTGCTCCAGCTTGGTGATGCCCGCCTCGTCTCCCGTCTTGGCCTGGCGCTTGTTGCTCAAGGTGTTGATCAGCGTGGACTTGCCTACGTTGGGCACGCCGCAGATCAGCACGCGCATGGGCTTGGCCATGCCGCCACGGTTGGGCGACAGCAGGTGGCAGGCGTCGATCAGCTTGCGCGTGGGCGCCGGGTCCGAGGCATCCAGCGGCAGGGCGCGCGTGTCGCTCTGGGCGTTGTACCAGTCCACCCACAGCGCGGTGCGCGCCGGGTCGGCCACGTCCTGCTTGTTGAGCACCTTGAGCGTGGGCTTGTGGCCGGTGATCTCGGCCAGCAGCGGGTTGGCGCTGGAGCCCGGCAGGCGCGCGTCCAGCACCTCGATCACCACGTCAATGTCCTTGATGCGTTCGGTGATGGCTTTGCGGGTCAGGTGCATGTGACCGGGAAACCACTGGATGGCCATGCAAGGGGTCTTTCTCGGGTTGTCTGGGATGGGGCCTGCGGCCTGCGGAAAAAAGGGGCCGGGCGGGCGCGGCTGGGGTGGCAAGGATAATCGCGGTCCTCCTGATCCGGTCCGCACGCTGATTTTCCGACACCATGCCAGCTCCACGCCCCCCCGCCTCCGCAGCCACCGCCAAGGCCGACAAGGAGCTGCTCTTGAAGGGCGTGACCTGCGCCCTCATCGGCCTTGTGATCCTGCTGGCCCCCTACGTGGCGCGCTCGGGCAGCGTGCGCGAGCTGATGGCCCAGGCCACGGTGGTGGGTTGGTTTGCACTGGTGCTGGGCCTGGCTTTTGGCGTGCAGTACGGCGTGCGCCGCGCCCGGGCGGCCCGCAAGGCATCGTGAGCGCCACGCTTTCGCCCCTGCCGCTGCCGCCCGTGGATGCCGCCACGGCACGGGCCATGTTCGCGGCCCTGCAACAGCGGGCCGCCGCAGCAGGCACCCCGCTGCGCGACCCACCGCCCGAGCCCACGACCTGCTGCGGACGTGGCTGCAACGGCTGCGTGTGGGAGGGGTTTCTGGCCGCGGCTGAACACTGGCGGCAGGAGGCGCTGCTGGCGCTGCAGGGCTGAATTTCAAGCAAAAATACCCCATTCGCGCCTGATGGTATTGGGTTTCCAGCTATGAATATCATAGCAAAACCATCCCACACGCAACATGCGCCGCAACACGGGGCGCTGCGCCAGGCCAGCGCAGGGTCGACTCTGGCCTTGGTGGGCCGGCTACGACTTTGCCCTCGGGGGAGGCGGCAAAGACGCTCGGGCGGTCAACCCAATTCTTTGACCGACATGTACCGCTCGCGCCACGCCTCAAAGGGCAGCGTGTCGGCGGCTTCAATGGCCTTTTGCGCCACGATGGACTCAACGGCCATGGCCAGATGGCGCGCCCGCTGCTCGGGCGTCCACGGCAGGGCCAGCAGCGCATCGCGCGCCTTCTCGGACTGCTGGCGGGCAAAGTGTTCGAAGCTGTGGTCGTGGTGGCGCACGATCTCGTCAAGCACACGGGCCGATGGCGTGCGCTCGGGCGCAGCCATGAGGGCGCGCGCATTGCGCACGGCGGCGCTGTAGTCACCAGTGCCGTGCGTGGCGTCCAGCGCGGCGGCCAGGGGCTCGCAGGCGGCCAAGACTTCGTCACCCCACGCCGTGAGCGCAATGCTCTGACCGTTGCGCATGAGGTGCAAACCCGGCTCGCGGCCGCGCTCGGCCGTGAGGTGCTGGTTGTGCTTGAGCTCGGCGATTTCCGCGGGCGTGTCGGGCGGGCTGTCGGACAGCAGGCAATGCAGCAAAAACACGTCCAGCAGCCGCATGGTGGGCGAGGTGATGCCCACAGGCACGAACGGGTCCAAGTCCATGAGGCGGACCTCAACGTATTCCACTCCCCGCTCGCGCAGCGCATGCAGCGGGCGCTCGCCGATACGCACCGTGCGCTTGGGGCGGATGGTGCCGTAGAACTCGTTTTCGATCTGCAGCAGGCTGGTGCCCAGTTGGTTGTAGTCACCGCCCGGGTTGCGTATGCCCACCGTCTCGTAGGCCGGGTATGGCTTGGTCAGTGCCTCGTGCAGCGAGTTGGCGTAACCCGTCAGGCCGTTGTAGCTCACGGCCAGCGTGGCCTGCGCGTCGCTCTGGTAGCCCAGGCGACCCATGCGCAGCGAGGTGGCGTGCGGCAGGTACAGCGCACAGCCACCCGGCATGGCCTCAAGCCGGTGCTCGCGCCCTTCCACAAAGCAGGGGCACAGCGCGGGCGATGCGCCAAACAGGTACAGCAGCACAAACGCATGGCGGCGGAAGTTACGGATGAGCGCAAAGTATTGCTCGCTGTCCACGCCGGGCATCGACCAGTTGTAGTGGATGCCCGAGATGGTCTGCATGCGGCGGCCATAGCGGTGGCCCAGGCCCATGCGGTAGACGCTTTTGGCGCGTCCGATGTTGGAGCTGCCATAACGGGCCAGCGGAATGGTCTCGTCGGTCGGCAGGCCGCAGGGCATGCTGGATGCCCACAGCAGTTCACCGCCGTGATCCCTGAGCGTGTGATGCACGAACTGGTGCACCTCGGTCAACTCATCAAGGCACTGCTGCACGCCCTGGTGCGCGCCGGTGATCAGTTCCAGTTGCGATTCGCTGTAGTCGGTGGTGATCAGCGGGTGCGTGAGCGCCGAGCCCAGTGCCAGCGGGTGCGGCGTGAGGGCCAGGCCGCCGGTGGGCAACACACGCAGTCCTTCCTTCTCGATGCCGCGGCGAATGCCCCCCAGCGCGTCCGCTGAATATGCGGACAGTCTCTCTTGCAGTGTGCTCATGGTTTGAATCTGGCCCGTCTCTTGTGTCGGCCCGGAACTTAGCACGCCGCGGACAAGCGCGTATGACGCCAGCTTATCGGGCATGGTGTAGCACTGCACTGCATGCGCGCGGGGTCCGATGCCAGCGCGCAGGGACTCACCCCGTTCACGCCCTGGGCTGCGTTACTTTGCGGGTCCTGCGTGAGGCTGCAGGACCGGCACACGGGTCACCGGCCACAAGCCCGATCATGCGTACCGACCGGGTTGGCAGTGCACGCTCATGGTTGCACTGCACGCGAATTAAGCAATGCAATGGACAACCCCCACGCGTTATCCCGATCCGCGAGGGACAAAACTGTGGATAACCCGGGACCACGGCGGTATGACTACCGTAAGCCATTGATTTGAACAGAATTTCCTTGCATCGCCCAAAAAACAGGCATCTGCGATGTGCACCCGCTCCACGCTTTCGGAAGCCTCACCGGTCTCGCCCAACCGTGGTTATCCCGATCCGGCGGGGACAATGATGTGTATAACTCTGAACAAGCGCTGTATGGCCGCGCCAAGTGCTTGATCCGTAATGAAAATGCCTGCGCCGCCCAAAAAAGCAGCACACAGGCCGCTGGCACGCAGCCACAACTGCGCGCCACGCCTTCTCGGAGCTTGCTATTTTAACGATAGCATCGAACCCCTATAATGCTTGCGCTCCCCGCCTAATTCACTACAAATGTTCAGTGCAGACCTGCCCCACAGCCCGGCCGCCGAGCGCAACCAGGGCCCGATCGCTGCCCACTTGCGCGCACTGCTGCCCGACCACGGCACTGCGCTGGAGATTGCCAGCGGCACCGGCCAGCACGCCGCCCACTTTGCGGCCGCCCTGCCGGGCTGGACCTGGCAACCGACCGACCTGCAAGACAGCCTGTTCCAAGCCATCGCGGCAAGGGCCGCGCTGGCGGGAGTCACCAATGTGCTGCCGCCGCTGACCCTGGACGTACTGACCCCGCGCTGGCCCCTGCAAGGCGACGTATTCGCGGACCACGCGTTTGACCTGGTTTACTGCGCCAACATGCTGCACATTGCGCCCTGGGCGTGCTGCGCCGGGCTCATGCAGGGCGCGGCACGCCATCTGGCCCCTGGGGGGCGGCTGGTCACCTACGGGCCCTATCTGGAAGACGGCGTGCCCACCGCGCCGGGCAACACCGACTTTGATGCCAGCCTGCGCACCCAGAACAGCGAGTGGGGCATACGCCGCCTTGAGGACGTTGCCGCAGTGGCCGCGCCCTGCGGTCTTGCCCTGCAAGCCCGCCACGCCATGCCTGCCAACAACCTCCTGCTGGTGTGGGCACGATCCTGAACGCACCGTCATCGCCCACCTGCCACCACTGCCGCCGATTTCCCATGAACCAACCCAGCGCCCCCTTCTTTACCGCCACCGTGGAACCCGACGGCCTGCAATGCGATGCCTGGCCCGAGCAACCGCTGCTGCAGTCGCTGGAAGGCGGTGGCATCGACTGGCCCAGCTCGTGCCGCAACGGCACCTGCCGCACCTGCATGGGGCAGTTGCTGGAAGGCGCGGTGCGCTACGACATCGAGTGGCCCGGGCTCACGGCCGAAGAAAAGGCCGAAGGCTGCGTGCTGCCCTGCGTGGCGTACCCGACGTCCGACGTGGTGCTGCAGGCGCAGTCCATCTGACGAGCACGGGCCGGCGGCAGAGATTCTTGTTCCAACGCTCTGCGCAGGTGGGGCGGTGAACTAAAATTGTCGCTTTTGCGGGCCTGCTGCACTCGGAGTAGCGGGCCCCTCAGACGAGCGGCAGCGCCGCACGCATGTTCTTTGGGTGGGATACGGGCGGCTCCAGCGCAGTCCGGCCACGGGACCTGCGTTGCAGTGGCCCAACGAAAGCCCCATGCATGAACAATCCCCTCACCCCAGTGCCCATCTCGCCGGTGCAAGACATCGTGGCTGAAATGCGCGCCGGGCGCATCGTCATCCTGGTGGATGAAGAAGACCGCGAAAACGAAGGCGACCTGGTGCTGGCCTCCGACCATGTCACACCCGAGGCCATCAATTTCATGGCCCGTTTTGGCCGCGGCCTGATCTGCCTGACGCTCACGCGCGAGCGCTGCGAATTCCTCAAGCTGCCACCCATGGCGGCGCGCAACGGCACGGTGTACAGCACAGCCTTCACGGTATCGATCGAAGCCGCTGAGGGCGTGACCACCGGCATATCGGCCGCAGACCGCGCCCGCACCGTGCGGGTAGCGGTGGACCACCACAGCCAGCCCACCGACCTGGTGCAACCCGGCCACATCTTCCCGCTGCAAGCCGTGGACGGTGGCGTGCTCATGCGCGCAGGCCACACCGAAGCGGGCTGCGACCTCGCCGCCATGGCAGGCTGCAGCCCGTCGTCGGTCATCTGCGAGATCATGAAAGACGACGGCACCATGGCCCGCCTGCCCGACCTTCAGCTCTTTGCCGCCGAGCATGGCCTGAAGATCGGCACCATTGCCGACCTCATCGAATACCGAAGCCGCCACGAATCACTGGTGGAAAAAATCGGCGAGCGCAAGCTCAAGACCGCCTATGGCGAGTTCACCGCGCATGCCTTCAGCGACAAACCCAGCCAGGCCGTGCACCTGGCCCTCGTCAAAGGGCAGTGGAGTCCTGATGACGTGGTGCCCGTGCGTGTGCACGAGCCGCTGTCGGTGCTCGATGCGCTGGAGGTCGACCGCTCCATGCACTCCTGGGGGCTCGATGCCAGCCTGAAGTACCTGTCCAGTCAGGGCAAAGGCGTGGCCGTGCTGCTCAACTGCGGTGAAAGCGCCGAGCAGATGGTGGCCCAGTTCAAAGGCACCGCACGGTCGGCCCAGGCACCCGAGCGCGGCCGCATGGATCTGCGCACCTACGGCGTCGGCGCGCAGATCCTGCGTGAATGCGGCGTGCACAAAATGGCGTTGATGGGCCAGCCCCGGCGCATGCCCAGCATGGCGGGCTACGGCCTGGAAATCACGGGCTTCATCCCCAAGGATGCCCTGGCCACAGGGGGTTGAGCCGCCCAGCACCGCACCGCGGGCAGGGGCACCCAACAGTCAACCGGTTTTCAAAGAAAGTACTCACACATGTTTGGTGCAGACAAAGGCAACGCAGACCGCCTGGACGGCAAGAAACTGCACATCGGCATCGTGCAGGCGCGTTTCAACGAAGGTATCACTAACAGCCTGGCGGCGGCCTGCCGCGCCGAGCTGCTGGCCTTGGGCGTGCAAGAAAAAAACATCAAGCACGTGCTGGTGCCCGGTGCCCTGGAGGTGCCCATCGCCCTGCAGGCGATGGCCGAAAGCAACGACTACGACGCGCTGATTGCCCTGGGCTGCATCATCCGCGGCGAGACCTACCACTTCGAGCTGGTGGCCAACGAATCTGGCGCAGGGGTAACCCGCCTGTCGCTGGACTACCAAATCCCGATTGCCAACGCCATCATCACCACCGAGAACCTCGAGCAGGCCATTGCGCGACAGACCGAGAAAGGCACCGACGCCGCCCGCGTGGCCGTGGAGATGGCCAACCTGCTGGACGAACTGTCATGAGCGAACACACCCCCATCGACAACGCAGCTGCATCGGCAGGCACCCGGCCATCCAAGCCT
>JBKCTS010000249.1:0-5230 GCA_046318695.1 Acidovorax sp. | reverse complement strand
CGCCTTGGGCACTTTGATGCCGTATCCATTCGAGGCTCCACCTCATGCGCCAAGCACTGAGGTGCCCATGAACGACTACGTTGCTCATCTGCGTGCTCCTGATTCAGTCCCCGTGGGGAGGGAGGCATCCATTACATCTCCATCGAAGGATCTGGCAACCCGTGCGGGCGCCCGTTTTGTGAGGGCTAGAATGTAACTCGATAACCGATTCATATCAAGTCATGCCGCTGCAAATCCTGCCTATTGAGCCCTCCGATCTGGGCGAATCGCCCTGGTGGCATCCCGTCGAGAAGCGCCTGTACTGGTGTGATATTGAGGGATTTTCCCTGCAGGCGTGGGATCCAGCCACCAGACAACACTGGGCCTGGAAGACCCCCAGCGAGCCCGCCTGCTGCGCGCCTGCAACCGACGGAAAAATAGTAATCGGGTTACGTGATGGATTCTATCGACTCGACCCCGCCACTGGCCAGTTCGACTGCCTGGCCCGCCTGCCCAATCCACCACACGACACCACCCGCCTACGGCTGAACGACGGGCGCTGCGACACGGCAGGCCGGTTCTGGGCGGGTTCCATGGTCACGCCGCGCACTGCGCCCGACGCGGCCCTGTGGCGCCTGCAGGCGGGCGCTAACGGCTACGTCCTGGACCAGATGGCTGGCGAGAACTTCACCGCCAACGGCCTGGCCTTCAGTCCCGATAACCGCACCATGTATTGGTCGAACACGCCGGAACATCGCATCGACCGCTTCGACTTTGACGTGGCCACCGGCACCATCACCAACCGCCGCCCCTGGGTGCAGTTTGACCGCAAGGTGGGCGGTCAGCCCTACGGCGGACGGCCCGATGGCGCAGCGGTGGATGTGGACGGGAACTACTGGGTGGCAATGTATGAGGGGGCTTGTGTGCTTCAGTTGTCGCCTGCAGGCAAGGTGCTGCAGCGCATTGCGCTGCCGGTGCAGTGCCCGACGATGGTGTGTTTTGGGGAGGAGGACTTGCGGACGCTGTACATCACATCGGCGCGCAAGGGCAGGCCAGCGGGGGAGCAGGAGGCTGCGGTTCCGGCAGGGTCGCTGCTCAGGGTGCGTGTGGAGTGTCAGGGGTTGTCAGTAAACTTCTTTAAGTGCTAACCGAAAGCTATATTTTTAGAAGCGACACCGCCCACGCAGCGAGGGCTTTTGGTCAGTTAGCGCTCCTTTGAAATCGGAGGTTCAGACCGCGCATAGGATGACCGTCCGATCTCAACCCTGTGCTCCCGTCGATCACCGCGTGAGGTGATGGCGCGCGCCCATGCGGAAGTAGCCTGTCTTTGAGTCCGTAGACCATGCCGAGCGCGGGGGGGGGGCGGCTCACGTCGGCTCGTCGCCGGCTTTTTCGGTCGCCTGATCGGCGGCTTCTTGTGCTGCTTTCTCTCGCGCCCGCTGCTGGCGTGTTTGCTCTTGCGCCTTGCGGACGTCGTGCATTTGCCAGAAGGCGAACACAAACACCAGGCCAAAAATACCCAGTTCCAACCAGATTCCCATGGCTTGACCTTCCGAGCATCGAGGTGTCACTAAACATTGACAGTTGCGATTATCAGTTTATATTGACGATCATGCCTGTCAGCTTGGGTTGACGGGCCTTCCCTTTCGGAGGTCCCATGAGCCTGTTGAAACGCGCCGAGCACGCACTGAGCACCCATTTTGAGCAAGCCGCAGGCACGGGTGCGCCACCCAGGCTGGTCGCGGCCATGCGGCACGCGGTCTTTTCGGGCGGAGCCCGCATCCGCCCGCAGCTGTGCATGGCCGTGGCCACCGCCTGCGGCGACGATACGCCCGAGCTGACCAATGCCGCCGCCGTGGCACTCGAGTTGATGCACTGCGCCTCTTTGGTGCACGACGACATGCCCGCCTTTGACAACGCCGATATGCGGCGCGGCCTGCCCACGGTGCACAAAGCTTTCAGCGAGCCGTTGGCGCTGCTGGCCGGGGACGGCCTGATCGTCATGGCCTACCGGGTTTTGTTGCAAGCGGGGGCACAGCGGCCCGAGCGATTGATTCGGGTGATGGACAACATGACCCAAGGCGTGGGCCTGCCGTACGGCATCGTGGCCGGGCAAGCCTGGGAGTGCGAGGCCAGCGCGGACCTGGGCCAATACCAACGTGCCAAGACCGGAGCATTGTTTGTCTCGGCCACTTGCGCGGGCGCGCTCAGCAGCGGTGCTGCTGCAGAGCCTTGGTCGTTTTTGGGCCAATACTTGGGCGAGGCCTACCAAGTGGCCGACGACATCCGCGACGTGATCGCCGATGCCGCCACCTTGGGCAAACCTGCGGGACAGGACGCCCTGCATGCCCGCCCCAGCTCTGCCCAGGCGCTGGGTTTGACTGGGGCCATTGCCTACTTTGAGCAACTGATCGACCAGGCCGCAGCCTCCATCCCGGCCTGTTCGTGCCGCGACATGTTGCGCCAGTTGGTCCTGGTCGAGGCCGAGCGCCTGGTGCCCAAGGCCCTGTGCGAAGGCTATTTCAGGAGCCACCCTGAAGTTGTTCCCGCCCGTGTCAGCGCGCCTCACTGATTGCCCAGACCGACTCACGCGAAGGAAAGACCATGTCCCAACCTCTGGATCTGGCCGCCGCGCGGGCCCACACCTCCGCCACTTCTTTCAAGGATGCATGGCAAGCCCGCTTGGAGCGCTGGTACGCCCATCCGGGTCTGTACCGCTGGTCGCTCAGTAACCCGCTCACGCGCTGGCTCACCCGTCGCCGCACCCGCAAGCTGTTTGATTTGATGGCTGGGTTTGTGCACAGCCAGGTGCTGCTCGGCTGTGTGCGCCTGGACTTATTCAAAGCACTGCACCTGGCCCCAGCCAACCTGATCGATTTGTCCAGTCGCACCGGCTTGGCCCCGGCATTGCTGCAGCGTTTGCTGCTGTCTGCCGTGGCGCTGGGCCTGCTGGAGCACCGTAGCCACGGCCGGTTTGGTCTGGGCCCGCTGGGTGTGCCATTGGCGCAGCACGATGGCATCGCCCAAATGATCGAGCACAACCACCTGCTCTACCAGGACATGCAAGACCCCGTGCAATTCCTGAACAACGCTTGGAGCGGGGGCATGGCCGAGTACTGGCCTTATGCCCACAAGCAGTCAGCGCCTGCGGCCTCCGAGCGGAATGAAGCTCTGGCCGGAGTCCAGGCCGTCACCCAAGCACCTTGCGAGGCCGAAGTCGACAAGTTCACCCGTTACTCGCAACTCATGGCCGCCTCGCAAGGCTTTGTGGTGCAAGAGATTTTGACGTCCTACTTTTTTGACGAGCACCGCTGCGTCCTTGATGTAGGCGCGGGTAAAGGCCGTTTTGTAAGCGAGCTGGCCATGCACGCGCCTCACTTGCAGTTCAAGATGTTCGACTTGCCTCCGGTCCTCGAACTGGCCCGTGAAGGCCTGCAGGCCAAAGGGTTGACGCGGCGCGTGAGCCTGCACCCTGGCAGCTTTTTGGATGACCCATTGCCCAAAGGGGCTGACCTGATCACGTTGGTGCGTGTGGCCCATGACCATCCGGACGCCGTGGTGCGGCAGATTTTGCAAAAGGCCCATGCCGCCTTGCCGTTAGGCGGCGCTTTGTTGCTGGCCGAACCCATGGCCCAGCCCGAAGCAGAGGCCGGTCAGCCCGAAGCCTCGGCCGATGCCTACTTCCACTTTTACCTCCTGGCCATGGGGGCCGGGCGTCTGCGCACCCCGCACGAGCTGCAAACCATGATGCAAGAGGCCGGATTTACGCATGTTGAACAGGTACCCAACGCCATGCCCATCCATGCGCGCATCCTTTTGGGTCGCAAATCTCAGTGTTTACCCTAGGTTTCACGGAATAGTGTCACTTTCTTTTGACATCTTAAAATGTAAGGCAAAGAATGCAATCATGAAATCCCAAGCCGTCGTCTTCAACAGCCCTAAGCAACTGAGCTTGCAGGCACTGGACTTGCCCGAATTGCAGGCTGGTCAGCTGGACGTGGCTGTCGAATACAGCGGCATCAGCACCGGCACCGAGCGCATGCTCTGGGACGGCAGCATGCCGCCGTTTCCGGGCATGGGCTACCCGCTGGTGCCGGGCTACGAAACCGTGGGCCGCGTGCTGCGCGCGGCCGATGACACGGGCATGCGAGCCGGTCAACGCGTGTTTGTGCCGGGGGCCAATTGCTTTGCGGGGGTCAAAAGTCTGTTTGGCGGTGCCGCTTCGCGCCTGGTGGTGACCGCGCAGAAAGTGGTGCCCGTTGCCGAACATCTGGGCGCGCAATCTTTGCTGCTGGCGCTGGCCGCCACGGCCTACCACGCGGTCTCGGGCGGCGGTCAGCAAGACCCGTTTGCCCCACCCGAACTCATCATTGGTCACGGCGTCATGGGCCGCTTGTTGGCACGCCTGACGGTGGCTGCAGGTATGCCAGCCCCAACCGTATGGGAAACCCAGCTTGAGCGCTCTGGCGGGGCCGAGGGCTACACCGTGCTGCAGCCGCAAGACGACCCGCGCCGCGACTACCAAACCATTTACGACGTGAGCGGCGACGGCAGCCTGCTCAACAGCCTGATCCAACGCCTGCGCCCCGGTGGCGAGCTGGTGCTGGCGGGTTTTTACAACCAAGACCTGTCTTTTGCCTACGCCCCGGCCTTCATGCGCGAAGTGCGCATGCGCATCGCCGCCGAGTGGAAGCGCCCCGATCTGTTGGCCGTCAACGAGCTAGTGAATACCGGCCGCCTGTCGCTCGACGGGTTGATCACCCACACCCAGCCATCGACACAAGCTGGTTCTGCTTACGAGACCGCCTTCGGTGATGTGAGCTGTCTCAAGATGATCCTGGATTGGAGTGCCTCCGCATGAACACCCACACTGACACCGCTACAACGACACAGCCAATCAAATTCGTAGAGGTCTTGCGCCGCGAAGCCGACGTCGAACCCGACGCCGTGAGCACCTCCGAAGTGACCAAAGAGACGCAAATCATTGCCATTTATGGCAAGGGTGGGATTGGCAAAAGCTTCACGCTGGCCAACCTGTCTTACATGATGGCGCAGCAGGGCAAAAAAGTGCTACTGATAGGCTGCGACCCCAAGAGCGATACCACCAGCTTGCTGTTTGGTGGCAAGGCTTGCCCCACCATCATCGAGACCTCCTCGCGCCTCAAACTCTCTGGCCAAGCCGTGAGCATTGGCGATGTGTGCTTCAAGCGCGACGGCGTGTTCGCCATGGAGTTGGGTGGCCCCGAAGTCG
>JBKCTS010000248.1:0-18088 GCA_046318695.1 Acidovorax sp. | reverse complement strand
CCTCGGCGGCGTCCCAGTAGTCCCGGTGCAGCGAGACCAGCCCCTGGCCGTCGATCACCAGGTGCGAGGCGCCACGCACCGTTTGCGTTATGCCCTTGTGGAAGCTTTTGAAGGCGAACACGAAGTCCCACGTCAAAAAACACTGGTTGCCCTGCACCACACGGCCGGTAACGATAAACCGCGGGTTGTCGAGCGCCACGAACATGTGGGCAAATATTGCCTGAATGCCGGGCAGGCCCTGCACCTCGTTGAACGGGTCCTTGAACCGGGCATCGGCTGCGTAGAAGTTGCCCAGGGTGGCCACGTCAGCCGGGCCCAGGTTCTCAAACAGCGCAATCACGCGCGTCACGGCGTCTTCGGTGGGCTGCTGCGCGTCCGTCTGAGACGCTGGCGTGGTGGCGGGCATGCTGGGCATCAAAGTCCTGTGAATCGGCGGATGACCGCAAAATACAAACGATAGGGCAGCAGGCGCAACAGCTTCATCACCCGCGTGAAACGTTTGGGAAAGTGAATGTCGAATTGCCCGGCCGACCAGCCCTGGAGGATGGCCTGCGCAGCCGCCTCGGGCGAGATCAGCGCAGGCATGGCGAAGTCGTTGCCCGCCGTGAGCGGCGTCGCCACAAAGCCGGGGTTGATCACGCTCACGCCCATGCCCAGGTCGTGCAGGTCCAGGTACAGCGCCTCGGCCAGGTTGATGAGAGCCGCCTTGGTGGGCCCATAGGCCAGGCTTTTGGGCAGCCCGCGAAAACCGGCCACGCTGCTGATCAGGCTCACATGGCCGGGGCGGCCCGCTGCCGCCGCCGCCAGCATGGCCGGCAGCACGCCCGCCAGCACATGCAGCGCGCCGCTGTAGTTGACCTCCTCGTGGCGCAGCATTTCGGCCAGGTTGAAGTCTGTGGCACGCGTGTCGCGGTAGTAGCCCGCGCAGTAGCACACCAGGTCGGGCACGCCGCCTTGCAGCAGTTGCGCCGACACCGCCTGCACATCTGCTGGCTCGGCGGTGTCCAGGGGCAAGGCCTGGCTGCCCGGGTGCTCGGCCACAAAGGCCTCCAGCGCTTGCTGGCTGCGGGCCGACACAATCACCTGGGCACCGCGCGCATGCAGCGCCGAGGCCGTGGCACGGCCGATGCCGCTGGAGGCACCCACCAGCCAGACCCGTCGGCCCTGCCAGTCGCGCACGGGGGGATTGAGGCTCATGCGGCGCGTTTCGTGAACGACAAGGTGATCTCGCCCAGCTGCACGCCGAACTTGCTCATGGTGGCGCGGTTGAGCATGACACGGTCATCGATGAGGTACATCCAGTCGTCCAGATCCACGTGGTAGGTCTTGCCGTCCACCGGCAGCGCCAGCGTGTAGGTCCATCGGAAGGCGTTGCCGCGTGTTTGCCCGTTGGCCGTGCCCACCACATCGTCTGCCATGCCGGTGTAGCGGCCGTCGGCGTGCCTGGTCAGGCGCCAGATGCGGCGCTGCGTGGTGCCGTCTGAATAGGTGAAGGCCTCGTCCAGCACCCCCTCGTTGCCCTTCCACTGGCAGTCCATCACCACGGTGAAACGCTTGACGATCTGCCCGCTGCGATCCTGAAAGATGCCCCATGCGTCCACGATGCCGTTGAAATAAGTGGCCAGGTCGAGCACGGGCTTTTCGCTCGCGTAGCCCTCTAGCGACTGGTTGGCGCAGCCCGAAAGGACCACGGGCGCGGCCACGCTGGCCGCCAGTAAGAGGTGTCGTCTTTGCATCATGGGGGGGTGCCCTGGTTCGGTCGCGTGGAAGAACGCGCTGCGTTCATGGCGCGCGGCGGGATGACATAGCAATACAGGGCGGCAGCGGCACACAGCTTGAGCACGCACGGCAGCAAGGCATAGGCAAAGCTCAGGGTCTGCAGGCCCGCCTCGCTGCGGGTGCCCGGGGTGTAGCCCAGCAGGCCCAGCAAGGGCAGTGCCAGCCCGGCCGCCAGCGCCAGGTTGAGCTTGGTCGCAAAGTTCCACCAGCCAAAGTAGGCGCCTTCATGCTGGCCGCTGTCGCCCTCGGCCGCGATCACGCCCGCCAGCAGTGCGCCCGGAAGCGCCAGGTCGGTGCCCAGCGCTGCGCCCGACAGCGCGCACACCACCAAAAACGCCATGGCATCGCCCGCGCCCAGCGTGGCTGTCCACACAAAGACCGAAATGGCCAGCAACATGCCAGCCAGCCAGGTGCGCGCAAGCCCCCAGCGGGCCACGGCACGCAGCCACAGCGGTATCGACAACGCGGCGGTCACGAAATACGCCGTCAGGAACAGGGGCTCCTGGGCAGGCGGGGCCTGCAAGCGATCCTGGATGAAAAACAGCACCAGTGTGGCCGGAATGGCGCTGGCAATACCGTTGAGCATGAACACGGCCAGCAGGCGGCGAAACCCCGGCTTGCCCCAAGGCCGCCACAAACCCGCGACACCGCCTGAGTGGGCGCCCGTTGGTTCCATCACCGCCTGGGCGGCGGGGCGCGGTCCGCAGGTCCAGGCCCACCAACCGAGCGCCAGCGCCAATGCAAACACGCCCACCATGGCCGCAAGCCCTGCCAGCGCTGGCAGCACCGAGGCCACCACCACGCCCACAAGCGCAGCGACTTCTCGCCCCGCCACCACCCGGCTGCGCGCCAGTTCGTCGCCGCCCAGGCGTGCGCCCCAGGACTGATGGGCGATGCCTAACTGGCTGTAGGCCGTGTAGGTGACGAGCAAGGCCACCAGCGCCCACGCCACCAGCGCGTTTTCGCCCCGGACAGCCGGGAAGAACAGCGCCGCCAGCCCCAGCGCCAGCACCACCGCAGACCCGGCACCCACGGCCAGCACACTGCGCACCGAACGGCCAAACAGGTGGTCGGCCAGCCGCCCCAGCAGCGGGTCGGAGACCGCGTCAAACAGGCGCGCGGCCAGCAGCAAGGCGCCCAGGGTGGCCAGGGGCATGCCGAATTCGCGCGCATAGTGATTGGGCAGCACAACGTAGAGGGGCAACGCCACGAAGGCCAGCGGCAACCCCAGGAGGCCATAGGCAAACAGGCCGCGCCGTGACAGGCCGGCAGACTGGCCGCCCGGGCCCTTGGCACAGGGCAAAGGGGCGGTCATGGACGGCCCGTGGGGCGCAATGCCGACACCAGGTCCTGCCGCAGTCCAGGCGCCGATGTCTGTGGTGACAGCCAGATACCAAAAAACAGGCGTGCAAACTCGGCGTCGGGCACCTCACCCACCACGCGGCCACCCATTTCAAACACGGCACCGCTGCCGGGCTGGTACAGGCCGATGAGCCGATCGCCGGGCTTCACGTCAGGCAGCGCGGCTCGCAGGCTCTCTTGCCAACGCGCTGCCTGCTGCGCCGAGAAGCTGCCAACCCGCCGCATCTCATCGATCGACCTTTTTGCAATCGCGTCTGCCGTGAAGTTGCGCTGGTAGGTGAGCTCCAGGGCCAGCGGATGGGTGGCGTATTCGTTCACATCAAAGCCGGGGCGCGCCCACAGCCGCGCGCTGTACACCTCAAAGCCCAGAAACCGCAGACTGCCCTGCCCGGCCAGCCGCATGCCAGCCGTGATGTCTGCCGCCCTGGCCTGCGCCGGCGGCTGCAACTGGGTGTTGGCATGCGCATCGGCACCACCAAAGCAAAAAACAGCCACTGCGGCAGTAGCGACGGCGCAAGAAGCTACGTTTTTCATAGCATTCAGTCTTTGACCAGCGTGTATTGCACAAGATCGATGTTGCCCATGGCAAACCCGGCCTCGCAGTAGGCCAGATAAAACTCCCAGATGTGCATGAAGCGTTGGTCGAACCCCAGTTCCATGATCTGGGCGCGCTGCGCCAGAAAGCGCTCGCGCCAGCGGCGCAGCGTCTCGGCGTAGTCCTGGCCAAAGGCAAACTCATCCGATACGCGCAACCCGGCCTCTTGCGCCGCCCGGCGAAATTCGCTGGGGCAGGGCAGGCAGCCCCCCGGGACGATGTCCTGCTGGATAAAGTCGGTGGACCGGATATAGCGCCCAAAAAGGCTGTCTTCGATGACGATGCTCTGGATGCAGGCCTTGCCGCCGCTCTTGAGCAGGCGGTGGATGGTCTCGAAGTACGTGGGCCAGTACTCTCGGCCAACGGCCTCGATCATTTCAATGGAACAGATGGCGTCGTAGGGCCCGTCCTTGATGTCGCGGTAGTCTTGCAGCCGCAGCGAATGCCCGGTGTGCGCCAGGCCCGACTCGTGTGCATGCAGGCCACTGCCCGCGCTCACCCGCCGCATGCGCTGCACCGCAAAGTCCAGTTGCTCGGTGGACAGCGTGACGCCGGTGACCGAGGCACCGAAGTCCACCGCCGCCATCTCGGCCAGCGCGCCCCAGCCGCATCCGATCTCCAGCACCCGCGAGCCCGGTTGCACCTCCGCCATGGCCAGCGCACGCCGCACCTTGGCGTGCTGCGCCCGGCGCATGTCGCCCGCCAGATCGCCCTCGAACCATGCGGACGAGTAGTTCATCGTGTCGTCAAGCCACAGCGAGTAGAACGCGTTGCCCAGGTCGTAGTGGGCATGGATGTTCTTTTGGCTGTTGGCCCGGGTGTTGCGGTTGAGAAGATGCTTGATGCGGTAGAGCAGGCGGCCAGCCCAGGTGCCGTAGATCACATCCTCCACATGCTGGCGGTTGGCAATGAAGAGCTTGATCAGGTCGGTCAGGTTGGGCGTGGTCCAGTCACCCGCGATGTAGCTCTCGGCAAAGCCGATGTCGCCCGACTTGAGTGCCGCGCCGCAGAGGTTCCAGTTCTTGAGTGTGATGGCCGCCGACAGCCCGCCGCCGTGGCCGAAATGCCGCAGCGTGCCATCGGGCAACTGCACTGAGAGGCTGCCGTGCTGCAGGCGTTGCATCAGGCGCAAGGCGGCCTGCGCCGCAGCGGGGGCACCGGCCGGAAGCTGGCCTTCAGATTGGGCGGGTACGGTGGTGGTGGTCGTGTTCATGTCGCGATTCTCGGGGCTTGTCGGGGCTTGTCGTCAGCGGGTCACGATGGAGGCAGGTGCGGCCGGTTTGGAATGGAACCGCACCCGCTTGAGCCATAGGCGAAGGGCGTGCCAGTGGATGCGCCCGATCAGCGCCAGCGTCATGGCGGGGTAGCCCCACAGCGCCTGGCGCAGGGTGTGCGCCGTCACGGGGTGCAGCGCACCGCTGACACTGGTTTGCAGCAGCGGGCCATTGTCGTCGTCGTAGTCGATACGCACCACCGTGCGGCCCACGGGCGCCAGCGCGTCGTCGCTCAGGGGCGCCGCTTGCGCGGCAGACGCGCCACAGGTGCTCATGAATCGAAAACGGTAGCCGCCATTGACCTGGCAGAAGGGCGATACGTGAAAGACCTTGCGGGCCTGCATCTCGGTGCCGTAGCGGGGGTGGTCCAGCAAATAGCAGTGGCGCTCGCCGAAGGTGTTGTTCACCTCAACCACAATGGCCCGCAGCGTGCCGTCGCCCCGATGGCAGTACCAAAAGCTCACCGGCTTGAAGGTGTAACCCAGCACACGCGGATAGCAGTGGAGCCAGACCTGGCCGGTCGCATCGTCCACGCCTTCGGAGTGCAACAGCTCATCCAGCCAGGCCAGGGCGCCGCCCTGCTGCGGCCCACGCCCATCGCCGTGGTCGGCATCATGAAAGCTGATGGCACCACGGCGATTGACGGGCAGCGCGCCGGGCTGCGCCGCCAGGCTGCGCATGGGCAGCATCAGGAAAAACGTGGGGTAAGAAAACGCGTGGTGGCGCGGGCGCAGCCTGGTATGGCGCACCTGACCGAAGCCCAGCAACGGCGCGCACGCATCGGCAGGCAAGCCGGGCGTGTTCACGCAGCCTCCGGCATGGCCGCAGGGAGCACGGCACGCAGGCGGTCTGCAACTGCCAGGCCGGATTTCAGACCGTCCTCATGGAAGCCATAACCCGTCCAGGCACCGCAAAACCAGGTGCGGGCCCGGCCCTGGATCTGACTGAGCTGGCGCTGGGCCTGGATGGCCGGGCCGTCAAACACCGGGTGGGCGTATTCGTAGCGGCCAAGGGTGTGTGCGGGATCAATGTCGCGCACCGGGTTGAGCGAGACCACCACCGGCTGCGCAAACGGCACGGGCTGCAACCGGTTGATGAGGTAGTGCAGGCAGACCCGGGTGGACTCCTGGGCATGGTCGGCCGCGCGCTCGTAATTCCAGGCCGCCCAGGCGGCGCGGCGCTGCGGCAGCACCGATGTGTCGGTGTGGAGGACCGCCAGGTTGGGCTGGTAGCGGATGGCACCGAGCACCGCCCGCTCTTGCAGCGTGGGCTGGGCCAGCAGCGCCAACGACTGGTCGGAATGGCTGGCCAGGACCACATGGTCGAAATGCTCCACGGAGCCGTCGGTGATGACGCGCACCCCGGCGGCATCGCGCTCGATGGAGCGCACGGGGGTGGACAGCCGCTTGTCCGTAATGCCTGCGAGGATGCGCTCCACGTAGTTGCGGGCGCCGCCGGTCACCGTCCACCACTGGGGGCGGTTGCTCACCTGGATGAGGCCATGGTTGTGGCAAAAGCGGATCATGGTGGCGACCGGAAACTGGAGCATCTGGTCGGTCGGACAGCTCCAGATGCATCCCAGCATGGGCAGGAAATACCAGTCGCGAAAGGCCGTGCCAAAGCGGTGCTCGCGAAGGAAATCACCGAGCGGCTGCGACAAGGCGGCTTCGGAGTTTTCTTGGGCGATGCGAGTGCACAGCTTGTTAAACCGAAGCAGGTCGCCCAGCATGCCTACAAAGCGTGGGCTCAGCAGGTTCGAGCGCTGCGCGAACACGGTCGATAGATTGCTGCCACTCCACTCCAGGGCGCGCTTGCCAAACGCTTGCGGCACCTGCACCGAAAACGACATGTCCGACTTGGACGTCTGCACGCCCAGCTCGGCCAGCAGGGCGATGAGGTTTGGATAGGTGCGCTCGTTGAGCACCAGAAAGCCGGTGTCCACACCGTGCGTGACCATCTGGCCCAGCGAATCGGGCAGTGTGACATCCACCGTATGTGTGTGGCCACCGAAATAGTCGCCCGCTTCAAACAAGCTGACTTGCGCTTCGTTGCGCAACTGGTGCGCCACAGCAAGGCCGGAGATGCCGGAGCCGACGATGGCGACTTTCATGGCCGCCCCCCGTGGGCCTGCGCCTGAAATAAAAAGGTTGCGAAGCGTCCCGAAACGAAAAAGAGAGGGAGGGAGGAGAAGCGCTCCGGGAGGGCAGCCGGAACCCTGGGGCCCGAAAGGCTTCGCAACTTCAAACTGGTGTGGCGCCCGACTTGCGCGCGCAGGAGGTGGAGTCGGGCATGGCAAACAAAGTTCCAAACATTTTGTACTACTGAACGAGAAAAAATGAAAGAGACCATGGCATTTACCGGGGCGTGGGCATCGCAAGCTGCCTCTCGATCGCGCGCAGCAGGCCTTTGCTGTCGGGTGCCGTCAGGCTTGAGTACTGGTCCACCAGTTGGCCGTCGCGCCCCAGCAGGTATTTATGAAAGTTCCAGCGGGGCGCGGTGCCCGACATCTGGGCCAGCTGTCGCAACAGCGGGGACGCGTCGGGGCCTTTGACGCTGCTCTTGGCAAACATAGGAAACTTCACCCCGAAGGTGTTTTCGCAGAATTCCGCAATCTGCTGGTTGCTGCCGGTCTCCTGAGAAAAGTCATTGGATGGGAAGCCAAGCACCACCAGGCCTTTGTCCTTGAAGCGGCTGTAGAGATCTTCAAGGCCTTTGTACTGCCCGGTAAATCCGCAAAAGCTGGCGGTGTTGACGATCAGCACCACCTTGCCGCTGTACTGGCACAGGGACTGGGGCTTTTCGTCCTGAAGCCGGGGGAACGTGTGGTTCAGCGTGGCAGGACACGCAGCGCCTTCCGAAGCCAACGCGCCAGGCGCGGCCAGCACGGACGCGCTAATGAACGCGGCCCGCAGGATGATGGAAAAAAGCTTCATGACTGAACCTTGTACGCTGTCTTTATCTACTTTAACCGGACCATCGCATTTTGTCCAATACAGTTTTTATTTGTACTGATTAGTATCCGCATGCCCGCCCGCACGGGATTCCTGTGGGGCCGATTAGGAAATGTTGATCGAAATCGAAGGCGCAAGCATGCCTTCCCTGAGGCGAGTCTAGGGGAGCTCTGCATAACCCTCGCGAGGATGCGCTGGTGCGGATCGGGATAGGCCACAAGGCGCTTTTCTTGCCAATAGCCTGGCTATTGGCAAGAAAAGCAACACCGTGGACTGCCCGCGCCCGCGCCAGCGCAGACCGCAGGGAGTTATGCAGAGGTTCCTTAACGGAGTGGCTGCTTATTTGGGCAGAACGTGCCGGATGGTTGCCGCCAGGTCCTCGGCGACAAACTTGGCTACGTAGGCATCCGCGCCCACGCTGCGCACGTGGTCTTCGTTGGCAGAGCCTGACAGCGACGAATGGATGACCACCGGAAGGTTCTGAAAGCGCGCGTCCTGCTTGATGTTGCGCGTCAGGGTGAATCCGTCCATCTCGGGCATTTCCAGATCGGTCAGCACCATGGCCACGCGGTCATGGATCGTCTTTCCGTCGGATTGGGCGCTCTGGGCGATGGCGTTGAGGCGTTCCCAAGCCTCTCTCCCTGATTTGACCATTTCGTAGGGTGCATCGAGCACCTTGAGTTCCTGCTCGATCAGCGATCGGGCCACAAACGAGTCGTCTGCGGCGAGAATGATCGTGCCAGGCTTGAGCTTGAGCTTGGCGCCCACCTTTTCCGCAGTGACCTGGGGGCCCTCGGACGGAGAGATCATCTGCAAAATGGCTTCCACGTCGAGCACTTGGGCAAGGCGCGACTCATCGGTATTGCCGTCCAGCCGGGCAATGCTGGTCACCAGCTTGCCGGCAGCGCCGCTGGTTTCAGCCGACAGAACCTGCTTCCAGTCGAGCCGGACGATGTCTTCCACCGATTCGACGGCGAAGGCCTGGGTGGTGCGCGCGTATTCCGTGACCAGCATGATGTTGAGGCCGGTTTCGGGCTTGCAGCCGACGATGGCTGGCAGATCCAGCACCGGGATCACCTGCCCGCGGAGATTGACCACCCCGAGCGAATAAGACGCCGTGCCTGCGATCGGCGTGATGCTGGGCATGGCGACGATTTCCCGGATCTTGAAAACGTTGATGCCGAACAGCTCTGACTTCCCGAGCGCGGCATCGGTACCCAGACGAAACAGCAACAGCTCGAACTTGTTCGAGCTGGTGAGGTTGGTGCGTTCTTCAATATCCTGCTGCACTGCTTTCTTCATACTAGGTCCTTCGCGCAAATTCGAAAATACGCTCTTTTACAAATTTTAGGATCAGAACGGCTGGCGTGGTTCGATAAATCTTCAGGCTATACCCGAATGTAAGTTTTTTTTCGCCCGATGTTTCTGGTCATGTCCGCGGGGAATGCCCAAAGCGCCCTCGATGAGCGCGCCGTGTGGCGCCATCACAGCATCGTTTGTGGCGCCCGGATGAAAAGAAAAGGCAAACCCGCCCGCGTTCCTGGCAGCCATTGTCAACGAACCCGCGCCAAGCCCCGATGCCTTGCTGCAACAACCGGCAGCATAGTGCGGTGCCTACAACACCCCATCGGCGCGCAGCGCTGCGATGCGGGCTGCATTGAGCCCCATCTCGAGCAACACCTGGTCGGTATGCTGGCCCAGCGCCGGGGGGGCGTTGCGCAGCACTGGGGGCGTGGCCGACAGACGCAACGGGCTGGCAACGCCGGTAATGTGCGCCACGCCATCGCCTGTCTCGTCTTCCTTCCAGCGCGGCAGCGTCACCGCCAGGCCACGGGCCTTGACCTGTTCGTCGTCAAACGCCTGGGCCACGGTGTTGATGGGGCCGCAGGGCACGGCCTTGTCTTGCAGCAGCGCCACCCACTGTGCCGTGGTGCGGGTGAGCGTCACGGCTTGCATGGCAGGAATCAGGTCGCTGCGGTGTTGTACCCGCAAGGTGTTGGTGGCAAAGCGTGGGTCGGTAGCCCACTGGGGCTGCCCGGCTGCCGCGCAAAAGCGCTGGAACTGCCCGTCGTTGCCAATGGCCAGCAGCATGTTGCCGTCTTGCGTGGGGAAATCCTGGTAGGGAGCCAGGCTCGGGTGGCTGTTGCCCATGCGGCCCGGCGACTGGCTCGTGGCCAGAAAGCCTGCGGCCTGGTTGGCGAGCACGGCCATACCCACGTCGAGCAGGGCCATGTCGATGTGCTGGCCCTGGCCGGTGCCGTTGATGGCGTTGTCGCGCACATGCAGGGCGGCCAGGATGGCGTTGCTGGCATAAATGCCGGTGAACAGGTCGATCACCGCCACGCCCACGCGCATCGGGCCGCCGCCGGGTTGGTCATCTGCCTGGCCCGTGATGCTCATCAGGCCCGTCATGGCCTGCACCATGAGGTCGTAGCCCGCGCGGTCGGCATACGGCCCGCTCTGCCCGAAGCCGGTGACCGAGCAGTAGATGAGGCGCGGGTTGAGGGCGCGCAGGCTAGCATGGTCCAGGCCATATGGCTGGAGGCCGCCAACCTTGAAGTTCTCGACCACGATGTCGGCCCCTTGCGCCATCTGCTGGATGAGGGCCTGGCCCTGCGCTGTGGATATATCGATGGTGACGGAGCGCTTGTTGCGGTTGCAGGCGGTGAAGTAGGCGGCCTGGGTGGTGTCGTTGCCGTTCGCATCCTTCAGGAAGGGTGGGCCCCACTGGCGCGTGTCGTCACCCAGGCCGGGGCGCTCCACCTTGACCACATCGGCGCCCAGGTCGGCCAGCATCTGGGTGCACCAGGGGCCCGCCAGCACGCGCGAAAGATCAAGCACCTTGATGCCCGCCAGAGCGCCTGCGTTGGATGAGGTCATGGTGTGGTTGCTATGATTTAAATAGCTTCTCACGCTTATGCAGTGCGCGTAACTGGCTAAAAAAGTAAGCGATTGGCATGGGGGTGAGGCGGGCGTGTTTGCGGGTCGGGCGCGCAGCGTCTGGGCGGGTGGTCACGAAAACGCAGCCAGGCCGGTCTGCGCCCGGCCCAGGATCAAGGCATGCACATCGTGCGTGCCTTCGTAGGTGTTCACCACTTCCAGGTTCACCAGGTGGCGGGCCACGCCAAACTCGTCGCTGATGCCGTTGCCCCCCAGCATGTCCCGCGCCAGGCGGGCGATGTCCAGGGCCTTGCCGCAACTGTTGCGCTTGATGAGGGAGGTGCCCTCCACGCTGGCGGTGCCAGCGTCCTTCATGCGGCCAAACTGCAGGCAGGCCTGCAGGCCGATGGCGATCTCGGTCTGCATGTCGGCCAGCTTTGTCTGGCTGAGCTGGTTGGCCGCCAGGGGGCGGCCAAACTGCTTGCGCTCCAGCGTGTACTGGCGGGCGGTGTGCCAGCAGAATTCGGCCGCGCCCAGGGCGCCCCAGGCGATGCCGTAGCGGGCGCTGTTCAGGCAGGTGAAGGGGCCCTTCAAGCCCTGCACTTTGGGCAAGGCGTTGTCTTCGGGCACAAACACGTCGTCCATCACGATCTCGCCGGTGACCGACGCACGCAGGCCCACCTTGCCGTGGATGGCGGGCGCCGTCAGGCCCTTCATGCCCTTGTCCAGCACAAAGCCGCGGATGGGGCCCACCGCGCCGCCTTCGGACACCTCCTTGGCCCACACCACGAACACATTGGCCACGGGGCTGTTGGTGATCCACATCTTGCTGCCCTTGAGTCTGTAGCCGCCGGGCACCTTGTAGGCGCGGCTGGCCATGCTGGCGGGGTCGGAACCGTGGTCGGGCTCGGTCAGGCCAAAGCAGCCGATCCACTCGCCGCTGGCGAGCTTGGGCAGGTATTTTTGGCGCTGGGCCTCGCTGCCGAATTCATAAATGGGCACCATCACCAGCGAGCTTTGCACGCTGGCCATGGAGCGGTAGCCCGAGTCCACGCGCTCGATCTCGCGGGCGATCAGGCCGTAGGCCACGTAGCTCAGACCCGGGCCGCCGTACTGCTCAGGGATGGTGGGGCCCAGCAGGCCCACTTCGCCCATCTCGCGAAAGATGCTCACGTCCATCTTCTCGTGGCGAAAGGCCTCGAGCACGCGCGGGGCCAGCTTGTCCTGGCAGTAGGCCGCAGCCGCGTCGCGGATGGCGCGCTCATCGTCGGTCAACTGCTGGCTCAGCAGGAAAGGGTCATCCCATTGAAAAGCGGCGTGGGCCATGTGTGTGTTTCCAGGTCGGTACAAAAAATGGGTCTTGGCGCGGCCTTGCCAAGCTTGCTTGGGGCCCATCGTAGGCCGCGCAATCACGGCGGGCAAGCGACTTGTTGTCATCCAGAAATGCGTTTCATGAATATATAAAATGAATCAGCCAGGGGGAAGATGTCTTTTCTGGCGCTCAAAAAGTTCGAATTCATCATGCGACGCAATATTCCGTCCATCCAGGCGCTGGCCTGCTTCGAGGTGGCCGCCCGGCACGAAAGCTACACCCGTGCCGCGCAGGAGCTCTTCCTCACCCAAAGCGCCGTGTCGCGCCAGATCCAGGCGCTGGAGGAGTTTCTGGGCGTGCAGTTGTTTCGCCGCACCCGCCACGGGGTGGTGCTGACGCCCGCAGGTTCCCACTACGGCCGCCAGGTGGCGCGTTGGCTGCAGGGGCTCGAGCGCGACACGCTGGACGTGATGGCCCACCAGGGCGCAGGCGGCACACTGTCGCTGGCGGCAGTGCCCACCTTTGCCACCCGCTGGCTCATACCGCGCCTGCCCGATCTGGCCCGCGAGCACCCGGACATCGTGGTGCACATCGACACGCAGACGCGCCCCTTTCTGTTTGCCGACACCCCGTTTGACGCCGCGCTGTACGCGGGCACGGCCGAGCAGGTGGCCCACTGGCCGGGCGTGCACGCGCAGCGGCTCATGCACGAAGACGTGGTGCCGGTGTGCAGCCCTGGCCTGCTCGAATCTGCCGCACCGCGCGGCCGCGGCCGGGCCCACCAACCGTTGCCGCCCCAAGCACTGGCGGCCCTGCCGCTGCTGCAGCAAAGCACACGCCCCTACGGCTGGCGGCAGTGGTTTGAAGCCATGCAGGTGGATGCGCCCCACGCGCTGGATGGCCCACGCTACGAGCTGTTTTCCATGCTGGCGGCAGCCGCCACCCATGGCATGGGCGTGGCACTGATTCCACCACTGTTGATCGAGTCTGAGCTGGCCAGTGGCGAGCTGGTGGTGGCCTGCGCGCGTGCGCTGCGGGGCGAGCGCGCCTACTACCTCATCAGCCCTGCCCAGAATCCACCGCCGGTGCTGGCCACCTTCAGCCAGTGGCTGCAGCGCATGGCAGAAGCGTCGCCGCCTGCCGTGGTGACGTTCGGTGCAGCGCTGTCTGACGCCGACTGAACGCGCGTTGCGACGCGAGGCGTCAGGCGTTCAGCGGCCAGCGGCCAGCGCGCCCTCGGCGCGGGTATTGCCGTGGCGCGAGCACGATCGCAGCATTGGCACTATTGTGTGGGCCACGGCGCTGTTCAAGCCAAGGAGCCCCCGTGCACAAACCGTCTTTTCCGTCCCGCCACATTCTGCGCTGGGCCGCGCTGGCCCTCGGCATCGCCCTGCTGCAGGCCTGCAGCGCCGTGCGGCTGGCCTACAACCAGGTGCCGACGCTGGCGTACTGGCAGATCAACAGCTACCTGGGCCTGTCGGAGACGCAGGCTGAAAAGCTGCGAAGCGACCTGGGCGACCTGCACCAATGGCATCGCGCCACCATGCTGCCCCGCCACGCCGAGCTCTTGCAAAAGGTGCAGCAGCAGCTGCCCTCGGAGGTTACGGCCGAGCAGGCCTGCAGCACCTATGCAGAAGTGCGCACCCAAATCGATCGCGTAATCGACCAGATCGAACCCCGGCTGGTCTTGCTGGCATCCCAGCTCACCGAGGCCCAGATCCAGACGCTGGAGAAAAAGCAGGCTGAGAGCAATGCCGACTGGAGGAAGGAATGGCTGGACGTGTCGCCGCCCAAGCTGGCCGAGCAGCGCTACCAGCAGCTCCTGTCGCGCGCGGAAGGCTTCTACGGCAGCCTGGACGCGCCCCAAAAGCAGGCGCTGCGCAACTTTGTTGCCCAGTCGGCATTTGATCCGCAGCGCAGCTATGCCGAGCGTCTGCGCCGCCAGAAAGACCTGGTGCAGGTGCTGCGCCAGGTGGTGGCGCAGCCCGCCAATGTGGAGCGCAACCGAGACCTGCTGCGGGCATACCTTGCGCGTTTCAACGCATCGCCGGATCTGGCCTATCAGCGCTACGCCCGCCAGCTTGTCGAGGAGGGCTGCGCCGGTTTTGCCCAGGTGCACCGCGAGATGACGGCCGCGCAACGCGCCAAGGCCGCGCAATCGTTGCAGGCCTACGAGCAGGATTTTTGGGTGCTGGCCGGGCGCTGATCGTGCATGGCCAGGGCCAGGACAAGCGTCCGGGCTTAAAAGACTTTTTTTGGAAACAGGCCAAAAAACCGGTCGATCGCAACGCTTTTCGCGACCATGGCGGCCGTCCTTCGGTTCCACCACGCCAGGGTTGGACGTCATCGAAATGAGCCGCATGTGGGTGTCAGCGCATCGAGCGGGGGTTCTGGCGAAGCCGAGGCTGGACGCCTTGCCTGCAGTGGCTCAGACCGATGAGGACAAAGCCGGAGCCAAGCCTGACCGGCTGTACTCCGATTTTCTTTTGATTGCGCTCCCCAATGAAACTCGCCACGCCAGGCCATCACCCGTTTCGAGACGCTGCCCCATCGGGGGCTGAACCCTTCAGCGGCGCATGCAGGCGCCTGGGGGTGGCGCTCGTGTTGGCAGTCTGCACGGTATTGGCTGGCTGCGGCTATGGCCTTCCAATGCTTGCTGACCGCCAGGCATCGTCACACATCGTTGCTGGGTCTGACAGCCCCTTGGGCCTGGCCTACAGCCCGCCGTCTGGCAGCAACGGCCTCACGGGCGTGGCCTTGCTCAGCGATCCCACACAGGCACTGGCCAGCCGCGTTTTGCTCGCGCGCTCCGCCCAGCAAGGGCTGGATGTGCAGGTCTACATTTGGGAGCCCGACGTTTCGGGCCATGTCCTTTTGCATGAGCTGTGGCGCGCCTCGCAGCGCGGCGTGCGGGTGCGCCTGCTGATCGATGACAACGGCACCGCCGGAATGGACCCCTGGCTGCAAGCACTGGCGGCCCAGCCGGGGGTGGAGGTTCGGTTGTTCAACCCCTTCCGGCAGCGCAAGTTCAAGGCCCTGGCGTACCTGACCGATTTCAATCGCTTGAACCACCGCATGCACAACAAGTCGTTCACGGCAGACAGCCAGGCGACCATCGTCGGCGGGCGCAATGTGGGCGATGTCTACTACGGCGTGAATGCCAATGTGCTCTTCTCAGACCTCGACCTTCTGGCCATTGGTCCAGCGGCGCAAACCACCGCGGTTCAGTTTGACGGGTACTGGAACAGCCCGCTGGCGTATCCGCTGGCAGCGGTGGTGGCCGCGGCCGATGCTGCCGACCTGGCCCACCACCAGCAGCAACTGGCCGACTTGAACCACATGCCAGAGGCGGCCCTGTTGCTCGCCAGCCTGCAAGAGTCATCCTGGCTGGCAGCGCCGGTCTCGGCGTACCCGCTTTTGCAGTGGGCGCCGGTGCAGGTATTGTCTGACCCACCGGACAAGGCCAGCGCCTCCGCGCCCGTGTCGAGCGCCGACCAGCGCGTGTTCGCGTCCCTCAGCGCGTGGCTGGGTGCTGCGGAGCAGACACTGGACCTGGTGTCGCCCTACTTTGTGCCCGGGGATACCAGCGTGCAGCAGCTTTCCAGGCTGGTGCAAAAGGGGGTGTCGGTTCGCGTCATTACCAACTCGCTGGCCGCCACGGACGTGTTGGCCGTCCACGCGGGGTATGCACGGCACCGCAAAGCCCTGCTCGCGGCAGGTGTGCAGATTTTCGAACTCAAGCCCGATGCCGAAACTCGCCGCCCCAGGCTGCCCTCAAGCGTGCGGCTGGGGGCGTCGTCAACCGCCAGTTTGCACGGCAAGACCTTCGTGGTGGACCAGCGGCGCTTGTTTGTGGGCTCGTTCAACCTCGATCCCCGCTCGACCTATCTGAACACCGAGATGGGCCTGATCGTGGACAGCGAGGCCATGGCCCAGTCGCTCGCGCAAGGCATCGACCGGGAACTGCTGGACACCAGCTACCGGCTGACGCTGGACGCCGATGGCGCGCTGCAATGGACCGAACGCGATGCCTCGGGCGAACGCGTCTATGCCAGCGAACCAAAATCCAGCCTGATGCGCCGCGTGATCGCACGGGTTCTCTCGTGGTTGCCTATTGAGGGCATGCTGTAAGCCCAACGATAAGACGCCATGTTTTCCCGTCTGCTTTGGCGGGATTGCGGGCGTGGAGCAAACCACAGGAACAAAAAAGCCCCGGCTCCTACTGGTAGGAATCGGGGCTTGATGTAGCCAACTGCTATGAGCGTGGTGCCCGGGGCCGGAATCGAACCGGCACGCCTTGCGGCGGGGGATTTTGAGTCCCCTGCGTCTACCAATTTCACCACCCGGGCTGGAATTCGTGAAGCCGCAAATTATGGCACAGTAGGGCGCATGAAATACCAGACGATTGAGGACGCGGTGGGGCATACGCCGCTGGTGGCATTGCAGCGCATTGGGGCCCAAGACAACACCGCCCGCGGCACCGTGGTGCTGGGCAAGCTCGAGGGCAACAACCCTGCGGGGTCCGTCAAAGACCGGCCCGCGCTGTCGATGATCCGCCGGGCCGAGGAGCGTGGCGATATCAAGCCGGGCGACACATTGATCGAGGCCACGTCGGGCAATACCGGCATTGCGCTGGCCATGGCGGCGGCCATCAAGGGCTACCGCATGGTGCTGGTGATGCCCGAGGATTTGTCGATTGAGCGCGCGCAGACCATGAAGGCGTTTGGTGCCGAACTGGTGCTCACCCCCAAAAGCGGCGGCATGGAGCATGCACGCGACCTGGCCGAGGCCATGCAAAAACGTGGCGAGGGCAAGGTGCTCGACCAGTTTGCCAATGCCGACAACCCCCGCATCCACTACGAAACCACTGGCCCCGAGATCTGGGAGCAGACCGGCGGGCGCATCACGCATTTCGTCAGCGCCATGGGCACCACGGGCACCATCACGGGCGTATCCCGTTTCCTCAAGCAAAAGAACCCCGGCCTGAAGATCATCGGCGCGCAGCCCGAAGAAGGTTCGCGCATCCCCGGCATCCGCAAGTGGCCGCAGGAATACCTGCCCAAGATCTACGACCCCAGCACGGTGGACGAGCTGGTGTACGTGAGCCAGGACAACGCCGAGGAAATGTGCCGCCGGCTGGCGCGCGAGGAGGGCATCTTTGCAGGCATATCGGCAGCAGGCGCATGCTGGGTGGCGCAGCAGATTGCCGCGCGCGAGGCCCATGCGACGGTGGTGTTTATTGTGTGTGACCGGGGCGACCGCTACCTGTCCACGGGCGTGTTCCCGGCCTGACGCACAGGCCGCCCCAGGCGGTGATTGCATGAAAACTGCCTGTAACGCCTGTTTTTAAGGCGCTGACAGCTATTAAAATAAGAGCATATGCACTACGAAATCCGCTACTGCACGCACTGCGGCACGGCTGTGCAAGCCATCGTGCGGGCGGAAGACGGGGGCGACAAAGAGCGGCTGCGCTGCCCGGCGTGCGGCTGGACGCACTGGAACAACCCCACGCCGGTGCTGGCGGCGATTGTCCAGGTGGAAGGCAAGGTGCTGCTGGCCCGCAATGCCGCCTGGCCCGGCAAGATGTTTGCGCTGATCACCGGATTCATGGAGGCGGGCGAGACGCCGCAGGAGGGCATTGCCCGCGAGGTCAAGGAAGAGACCAATCTGGATGTGCAGTCGAGCACCCTGGTGGGCGCTTACGAGTTTCTGCGGATGAACCAGGTCATCATCGCCTACCATGTGGTCGCAACCGGCCAGGTGCGCCTGTCGCCCGAGCTGGTGGACTACCGGCTGTACGATCTACCCGACCTGCGCAGCTGCACTGCACGCACCTCCTACGCCTTCGACGACTGGCTGCGCGCCCACGGACATGAACCGGATTATTTCACCAAAGAGGAAAATGAGGAACGCCGCCGCGGCCTGGATGCCGCGC
>JBKCTS010000247.1:0-15693 GCA_046318695.1 Acidovorax sp. | reverse complement strand
GTTGTAGAACGCATCGGCATAATCCGGTTTGAGTGCGATGGCCTTGTCGTAGCTCGATAGCGCGTCCTGTAGTCGCCTGAGTTCTTTCAGCGCAATGCCGCGGTGGTAGAACGCAACAGCGTAATCCGGTTTGAGTGCGATGGCCTTGTCGTAGCTCGACAGCGCCTCCTGTAGTCGCCTGAGTTCTGTTAGCGCAATGCCACGGTTATATAGCGCGTCGGCATAATCTGGTTTGAGCGCGATGGCCTTGTTGTAGCTCAACACGGCGTCGTCCAGGCGCTTGAGTTCTTTTAGTGCATTGCCGCGGTTGTAAAAGGCGTCAGCATAATCCGGTTTGAGGGCGATGGCCTTTTCGAAATTCAATACGGCATCGTCGAAACGCTTGAGTTCTTGCAGCGCGTTGCCACGGTTAGAGTAAGCCGGCGCGCAGTTTGGATTTATTTCGATCGCTTTTCCGATAAGATCTTCTGCCAGAGCTGCATTCTTAGTCTGTGCAGCGACTACGCCTAGCAGATGTAATGCATCAAAATGTTGCGGCTGTTTGGCAAGTACTTGTTCATACGCCGTCTTGGCTTGTGCCAGTTGCCCGCGCTGGTGGAAGCCCAAACCATGCTGAAAAACCATCGCTGTCTCTGGATCCAGCTCTGCGATCTGCGTTTCGTTTTGCTGGGGTCGCTTGGGAATTTGCGGTTTGCTTGGCATGTGATTTTTTGCGTAAAACTTGAATCGCCCCGGCATTCCTAGGGAACCTCTGCATAACTCCCTGCGGTCTGCGCCGGCGCGGGCTCGGGCAGTCCACGGTGTTGCTTTTCTTGCCAATAGCCAGGCTATTGGCTGCAAAAAGCGCCTTGTGGCCTATCCCGATCCGCACCAGCGCATCCTCGCGAGGGTTATGCAAGCTTCCCTAGGCATTGGCGAGCCGGTGGGAGTATCTCTGTTCTAACTTGATCGGCGCTAGTCCTGCTGCCGAGGAGTGGCGGGGCCGACTTATAGAACATTTCGATGCGGCGCAAGACGTTCGGCCTCGCAACGCTTCGAGGTGCGCACATGGTACGCATGATCAGCCCCGGATAAGCAGCCAATGATTGAACGTGTGCCGGAATTTTTCTGCAGCTTGGCAGTGGCTTCAAAAGCCATTTGCTATCGCTCACGCAACAACAAGACCCGGTTGAACGGCCTGTGCTCACCGCCGTGCTGGCCGCGCTGACGCTGGCGTTCGCCCTGCGCCGCCGGGCTGATCCGGTGACCCGCGGCGTGGTCCGGCTGGCCAGCCTGGGCTACGCCGTGCCGGGCGCCGTCATCGTGGTGGGGCTGCTGCTGCCTGTGGGCCTACCTGGTGCGCTTTTGCGCCTTGGTGCTGCAGTCGGTGCAAAGCGGTTACGCCCGCATCCCGGTCAGCCTGGACGATTCGGCGCGCATGCTGGGTGTGGGCAGCCTGGGCCTGCTGTCGCGCGTGCATGGGCCGCTGCTCAAGCGCTCAACGGCGGCAGCGGCGCTGCTGGTGTTTGTCGATGTGATGAAAGAGCTGCCCGCCACGATGGTGCTGCGCCCCTTCAACAGCGACACCCTGGCCGTGGTGGCCTACCAACTGGCGCGCGATGAACGCCTGGGCGAGGCGGCCCTGCCATCGCTGGCGCTGGTGGCCGTGGGCCTGGTGCCGGTGATCCTGCTCAGCCGCACGCTGCGCAGCCGGTGATGCCGGGGCAGCGCAATCAAGTAAGAAAACCAGCCATCGCGCCTGCCCACAGGGCTTATGATGCTATCATTTAAATAGCATCTGCAGGCACATCGCCACGCAACAGCAAAGACACCGCAGGGCGGCGTGTGCGTGGTGATCGTCTGGATGGCCCCGAGTTGAGTCATGGTCATTCGGTGATCGACAATGCAAGCGCCCGCTTCGTAGCCCATGACGCGCTTGGGTTTTGCTCAAGCGCTTGCGGCGCTAGCGTGATCCATCAGCAGCACGAACCGAACCCCTGACTGCGGTAGAACGGCCCCAAGTCCTCGGCCATCTCGCCGATTTGCCGGCGCCAGGCGGCGAAGCCCGGCGCTGCGGCCAGCGCAGCGCGGGTGCGTGCCAGCAGTTCTGCACGCAGCGCGGGTTCGTCGATGCCGGTGACGACGCCATTGCGCACCACCGTGCACCCGGCCGCCACCACATCTTGGATGTGCAGGCCGCGGCCGCGCGCCAGCAGAAGGTCCAGCGGGTCGATGTCGTCGAACAAGGGGTCATCGTCCAGCGCGTTCCAGTCCAGCACCAGCAGGTCGGCTGCGGCACCCGGCTTCAGCACTCCACCCTCCGTTGCTTCTGCAGCGGCACCACGCACGCTGCGCCGGCCGTTCTGCGCTGCAAAGGCCCACAGCTGCGCAGGGCTCATGCCGCTGTCGAAACCCCAGCCACGGTGCAGCGCGAAGGCCAGGCGCATTTCGTGCAGCGCGTCGTCATCTTCGTTGAAGGCCATGCCGTCCAGGCCCATCGCCACGCGGCAGCCCTGGCGCAGCATCTCCGGCACCGGCGCGATGCCGGACTTCAGGCCCAGGTTGGAGCTGGTGTTGACGGCAGTCGTCACGCCGCGCTCGGCCAGCAGCGCCAGTTCATCGGCGCGCGCCCAGGCGCAGTGAGCCAGCGTCAGGCGCGGGCTCAGTAGGCCGATCTCGTCGAGATACTTCACGATGCCCTGCGGGTGCGCGTGATCGGCCCACTCGCGCTGGTAGCGCGTCTCCAGCAGGTGCATGTGCACTGGCCGACCGCTGGCGTACGAGGCCGCGGCAATGCTTTCCAGCAGTGGCGTGCTGCACCACTGCACACCGGCCGGACCGTACTGCACGGTGACGTGGTCGGCCAGGCCCGGCTCGGCGGCCAGCGCCTGCACCAGCGCGTCTACGTGGGCCAGGTGCTCGGCCGGCGGCAGCGGCCGCACCGCCAGGCGCTGCTGCACCGGCTCGCGCAGCGCGGGGCGCAGCGCGGCCAGCATCGTGGCGTCGTCGCACAGGCCGATGCCGTTGCGGTCGCGCATGGCCACCGCAAAGCCGATGTGGACTCCAACGTCTCGCGCCGCGCGGGCCACAGCCAAGGCCTCGTCCACGTACGGCATGCCACCCTGCACGCGCGTGTAGTGCACTACCAGGTTCGTCACGCCGTGGCGCACGCTGCGCGCAAAGGACGTGGCCGCGCACAAGTACGGGTCCACGCCCGGCAGCACGCCCAGAAAGGGCAGCCAGCTTTCCAGCGGTTGCCCGAAGGCGCCCAGCGTGGCGCTGCGGAAGGTGCGCGCGTGGTCGTGCGCATTGGTCAGTGCCGGCAAAGCCATCCGGCGTGGGCCAACGGGTGGCGACGGCAAGGGGTCGATCGACGCGATGTGCGCGCCGTCGAATTCGATGCGCACGTTGGCGCGCGCCGAAGCCGTGCCAGGCTCGGCGAGCAGCCAGGCGCATTCGATCGGCGCTGCGGCTTTCTTCATCACCGGCTCACTTCAGCGTCAGCTTGCGCTCCGCCAGCGGCGGCAGGAAGCGGCGGTCGAAGACCTCGGACGGCGCGGGCTGACGCGACAATTCGAACACGCCCGCCAGCTGCGCCACCGAGCGCTTGAGCCGTTCGTCGTTGATGTCACCCACACCGGCGGTCGCGACTTCGGGCGTGAACATCACAGTCTTCAATGCATACATCAAGCGGCGCTTTTCAAGGTCTTTGTTGATCAGCGGCTCGCGCTTGGCCAGCGCCTCGATGGCGGCGTCGGGGTCGGCGATGGTGTCGCGCAGGCCTTTGTGCACCGCGCGTACCAGGCCAGCCACCACCTGCGGCTTTTCCTTGATCAGTTGCGGCGACACGAGAATCCCATTGCTGTACAGCTCGATGCCGTTGTCGGCGTAGTGGAACCAGCGGATGTCTTTTTCGGGGTCCACGTTCTGCGCCACCAGGTTCATGTAGCTCGTCACCGAGAACACGGCAGACGCATCCACCTGCCCGCGCAGGAGCATCTGCTCTTGCAGGTTGGGCGCCATGTTGGTCCACGTGACTTTGGTGGTGTCGATACCGTTTTTCTCGGCCAGCACCGCGAACATGCGCATCGCCGCGCCGCCGGCAGGCGATCCGAGGTTCTTGCCTTCCAGGTCCTTCAGCGTCCTGATGGGGCTGCCGGCCTTGGTCATCAGCGCAAAGGGCGTGCGGTTGTAGATCTGGTAGACCATCACCGGCGCCTGCCCCGGCTTGGCCGCGGCGTTCTGGATGATGGCATTGAGGTCACCGAAGGCCGCCTGGTAGGCGCCTGCCATGACCTTGGTCACGGCCGTGGCCGAGCCGTCGCCCTGGTCAATGGTGATGTCGATTTTTTCCTGCGCGAAGTAGCCCTTGTCCTGCGCCAGGAAGTACCAGGCGTGCACGCCCTGCAGCTTCCAGTCCAGCACGAACTTGATGGGCATCATCTCTTGCGCGCTGGCCAGCAGCGGCAGCGCCAGGGCGGCGGCGGCCAGGGCTTGGTGGAAACGGCGGCGTGTCGTGAACAGAATCATGCTGACTACTCCTGGTTGGGTTGGAAGAAGGTGAGACGGTCTGAGTGAGGTGGAGGTAGGGGTCCACAGCGTCAAAGGACTTCGAACAGCACGTCCTGTGCGCCCTGCCAAAGCACCGTGGTGCCCAGGGCGCGCAGGTGTTCGCGGCCTTCAACGATGGTGAGGAAGTGGTTGCCGGCCAGCGGCCCCATCTTGCTGGCGAAGCTGCAGGCGCCGTAGGCCAGGATGATCTCGGTCTCGCTGTAGCCGCCGGGGTAGAACAGGATGTCGCCCACGGACGGGTGGCTGGTGTGGTTTTCGAAGCCCACCCCCAGTTGAAAATCGCCCAGTGGCACCCACACGCCCTCGCCGCTCCAGCGCACGTGGATCAGCTTCTGCCGGTAGGGCAGCAGCTTCAGGAAGGCGGCCACGGTGAGCGGCGCGTCGGGGTTCGTCTCGGCAATGAAGGTGTGGCCAGCGGCCGTGATCTTGATGCGGGTCATGGGTGGTGACTGGTTGGGGCGAGTTCAGGAACCGGGCTGGCCGATCCACTTGCTGACGGTGGGCGGCGTCCATGCGGCCAGCGCATCGAGCAGGCGCGCCGGGTCGGGCTCGATGACCAGCATGTCGCGGTGCTCGGGCTTGAGGAAACCCTCGTCGGTGGCGGTTTCCAGCAACACACGCAGCGCGCGGTAAAAGCCGCGCACATCCAGCGCGGCGCAGGGCTTGTGGTGGTCGCCCAGCTGCGTCAGCGTGGCGGCTTCCAGCAGTTCCTCCAGCGTGCCCAGGCCGCCGGGCAGTGCGATGAACGCGTCGGCCAGTTCGCTCATGCGTGCCTTGCGGGCCCGCATGTCGGGCGCGACCTCGTGGCGAGTCAGCCCCATGTGAAGGTGGCCACGGTCATGCAGGCGCTGGTTGATGACGCCGACCACCGTGCCGCCCGCGGCCAGCGTGGCGTCGGCCACCACGCCCATCAGGCCCTTGTGCGTGCCGCCGTAGACCAGCGTCAAGCCGCGCTGCGCGATCAGGGTACCGAGCTGGGCGGCGGCCGCCGCGTGCTCGGGAGATGATCCGAAGTTGGAGCCGCAAAAGACGGCCACGCTCCCCAGCGGGCGGCTCATGCCATCACCACACTGCCGCCCGTGTCCTTGCGGTGGGCCCAGCCGGTCATGCGGCGCTCCACGTAGGCTGAGATGGCGTAGAGCATGACGCCCATCACGGCCAGGATGATCAGCCCAGCGAACACCATGGGCACGTCAAAGTTGCCACTGGCGATGATCATCACGTTGCCGATGCCCTTGGTGGCGGCCACCGTTTCGGCGAGCACGGTGCCCACGAAGGCCAGCGTGATGGCGATCTTGAGCGAGGCGAACAGGTAGGGCAGGGCGCGCGGCAGGCTCACGTTCCAGAGGATGTCGAGCTTCTTGGCCCCCAGCACGCGCAGCACGTCTTCCAGTTCAGGCTCCGTGTTGGCCAGGCCGGTGGCCACGTTCACCACCACGGGAAAGATGCTGATGACCATGGATGTCAGTACCGCCGGTACCGTGCCAGCGCCGAACCACACCACAAAGATGGGAACCACGGCCACTTTGGGAATGCTGCTGAAACCCACCAGCAGCGGGTACGCCACATCGTAGGCGAGCTTCGACGAGCCGATGATCATGCCCACGATGATCCCGATGGAGACCCCGAGGGCAAAGCCGGTCAGTGTGGTGTAGAGCGTCTGCAAGGTGTGCGGCCACAACAGCGGCATCTTGGTCCAGAGCACATGGGCGATCTGGGTCGGTCGAGGCAGTATCAGGTCCGACACGCCGGAGGCCAGGCAAGCCAGCTCCCACAGCACGAAGAAGCCGATCAGCGCGGTTACAGAGAGCAGGCGCTGCCGGGTATTGGGGTTCAATGAGGTCATGCGGCCACCTTCACCAGGTTGAGATCTTGGTCGGGCTCTGACAGATCACCCTCCATCGGCGTTCGTGCATGCGCGATACGCATGCGCAGTTGTTGCACCAGCGTGGCAAATTCGGGCGAGTAACTCATTTCCAGCGTGCGTGGCCTGGCAAACGGCACCTCACGTTCTTCCAGGATGCGCCCGGGACGCGCGCTCATCACCGCGATGCGGTTGGCCAGGAAAGCCGACTCGCGCAAGTCGTGCGTGACCAGGAGAACGGTGGGGCGCTGCTTCATCCACAGCGACTGCAGGATGGCCCAGAGTTCTTCTCGCGTGAACTGGTCCAGCGCACCGAAGGGTTCGTCGAGCAGGAGCAGCTGGGGCTCGTGCACCAGCGCGCGGCACAGCGACGCACGCTGCAGCATGCCGCCCGACAACTGCCAGGGCCGCTTGTCACCGAAGCCTTTCAGACCGACCTGGGCCAACAGCGCATCGGCGCGTTCGGCGTACTCGCCTTTCTTTTTCTTGGCCCAGTCTTGCCGGAAGGGCTCGACGATCTTCAGCGGGATCATCACGTTCTCGCGGATCGTCAGCCAGGGCAGCATGGTGGGGTTCTGGAAGGCCAGCCCAATGCGCACCTTGGCGGCCGCGCCACCCACTGCCTGGGCGCCGGGGCCGGTGCCGGCCATCGTCACCTCACGCTTGGCCACCACCACGCCGCCCGAGCTGGGCTTGAGAAGTCCTGCCACGAGCTTGAGGATGGTGCTCTTTCCGCAGCCGCTGGGCCCGACGAGTGCCACAAAGTCGCCCTGCGGGATGCGAAGGTCGGTCTGTGCCAGCGCCAGGGTGCCGCCACCGTATTGCAGCGTGACGTTGCTCAGTTCGATGAAGGGATCAGACATGTGCAACTCCTTCGGATTCAACGCGCAAGATCACGGCCACGGGACCGCCTCCCGCAGGGCCTTGGTGCTCGGCACCGCCGGACACGTACAGCGCCGTTTGCCCGACCACCGACGCCAGCACCGCGCCGACAGCAGCGCGTGCATGGCGCGTGGCGTGGATGTCTGAATCATTGAGCATGGTGTGTCTTTCGCCGCGCACGCGGCCGTCGGGGCTGGCTTCGGCTTTGGCCAGCAGGTTGACCAGGCGCTCTTGCAGCACCGGGCTGTCGGGGTCGATGCCAAAGTGCTCGCGCAGCAGCAGGCGCACGCTGGCGGCGTCCAGCGCATCGCGCATGACGGTGTGGCCGATTCGAACGCCGGAGGCAGCACCCGCAGCCTCGCCGAGTACGATCACCACGTTGTGGTCCAGCTCGATGCCGGCCGAGGCCGAGGCATGGGTTGAATGCAGCGACCAATCGGACAGCACGGCCGCGTCTTCTGCGCGCGCCAGCGGCACCTCGCCCAGCGCCACCGCCACGCCCAGCGCCGAGGCACCGCGGGAAAAGCCCATCGACTCGTAGGCATCGTGCGTCACCGGTTCGTGGCCGCGTGCCAGCGCGGCCTGCACCTTGGCCGCCGTGAGCAGTGGGCACTTGACCTGGACGAAATGAACATCGCTTTCATCCGTGATGCCGGCATCGGCCATCGCCGCCCGTGTTGCGTCGGCCGTGGCCACGATCTGGGCGCGTCGTCCGATCTCTTCTGGAAGAAAATCCCGGGTATGGGCAATGCCCACGACCAGACGCTTTTGCCCATGCCCCGGTGCGGGTGCCCAGCCTCTGGCGAAAACCGTGAAATGCGGCGAGAGCACCCCCTCGGTTCCACCGGACATCACCAGCGCCACACGCTCGGCTACCTGAGCCGGGCTGCACGCCAGGTGCGGCGCCAGGAAGTTGCACCAGCTGGTAGCGGCAAAATCTCGCGTGTGGTCGTTGACGCACCCGTTGCCTTCGGTCTTGCCCATGACGGCCACGATCTGCGACGCTTGCAGGGCGCCTTGATCGATCAGCGTCTGCACGCCGCGTAAATCGCCTGGGCTGCCGCACGGCACCCGAAACACATCAACACATTGGACCCTGTTCATCGCTCGACCTCGGCCGCTGGCAGAGCGTTGGGGCGTACGCCTGGCGGGGGTGTCAGGATTGCGCTGGTGTAGTGCTGCTGGTTGCGCGGCTGTGGCAGTGGCATGGCCTGGATACCCTTGACCGTGCGGCCATGCGTGATGGCGTCTTCCACCAGCTTGCCATGCTGCATGACGAAACGACCGCGCAGCAACGTGTGCACCGGATAGCCCTGCACGGCGCGACCATGCCAGGGGGACATCTTGCTGATGGACTTCAGGCGGCCTTGAGACAGCGTGCCGGTTTGCGCCATGTCCACAAAGGCAATGTCGGCGTGGGCGCCCACGGCAATCACGCCTTTGGTGCCGTACAGGCCCCAGGCCTTGGCGGGCGCCACTGCGCTCCACCTGACGTAGTCCATGAGCGTGGCACGCTGGCGGTTCACCTGCGTCAGCATCAGTGGCATCTGCGTTTCCACTCCGGGGAAGCCGCAGTCGCAGGCCCAGATGCTTTCGCGCGTCTTCTCCTCGGGCGTGTGCGGCGCGTGGTCGGTCGCAATCATGTCGAGGGTGCCGTCCATGAGAGCATCCCACAAGGGCTGGTTGTGACGCGGTTCGCGCACCGGCGGATTCACGCGCAAGATGCCGCCCAGACGCAGGATGTCATCGGTGTTGAGCAGTAGGTACTGCGGGCAGGTTTCGGCCGTGACGTCCACGCCCCTTGCCTTGGCCGCCCGCAGCAGGTAAAGCGAATCGGCCGCGCTGTGGTGCGCGATGTGCACACGGGCGCCGGTCCATTCGGCCAGTGTCAGCACGCGGCCGATGGCCTCGATCTCGGCCACCGCCGGACGCGAATCCAGGTGGGCCTGTGCATCGATACGGCCCGCCTCCGGTAGCGCCTTTTGGCGCCGGGCCATGATGGAACTGTTCTCGGCATGCACCACGGTGCGAATGCCCAGGGGTGCTAGCTTTTCGAAACCCTCCAGCAAAGCGCCGTCGGTTGGGGCGGGCAGATTGCCGAAGGTGTTGCCCACAAACGCCTTGAAGCTGGTGGCGCCCGCGTCCAGCAGGTCTTCGAGGAGATGTACCGTGTCGTCGCCAAACAAAGCATGGATGCCAAAGTCGCAGAAGCTGCGCTCGGCCGCCTTGAGCTTCATGGCCAACGCTTCCCGTGTGCCGGTGGGCGGGTTGGTGTTGGGCATGTCGAAAACGGTCGTGACGCCACCGCAGACCGCCGCGGCGCTGCCGGTCTGCCAGTTTTCTTTGTGCGGATAGCCAGGGTCCCGAAAGTGCACATGGCTGTCGATCGCCCCGGGCAACAGGTACCGCCCGTCGGCACGCAGTTCGCGGGTGGCCGATGGCATCACGTCGTCGTGCCCCACGGCCACGATGCGCTCGCCATCGATGGCCACGCTGGCTTCAACGATTCGGTCAGGCGAAACGATCTTCCCACCACGGATGACCAGGTCAACGTTCTTCATTCTCATCTCCAGGACTCAAGGGTTGATGCAGCCGCCGGCGCTGTCAGAGACTCGCCCAGCCGCCGTCGACCGGAAGGTCCACGCCAGTGATTTGGCGGCTCACGTCGCTGGCCAGAAAAAGGCAGGCGTTGGCCACGTCGGTATCGGTCGAGACGCGCTTGAGCGCATAGTCGGCGGCGTGGCGCGTCATTGCCTCCTCCAGCGTAATGCCCAGCTTGCTGGCCATGTTGGCGCACACCTTTTCACGAAAGCGCGGGCCGTCCACCATGCCCGGTGCCACACAATTGACGTTGATGTTGAAGGGCCCGGCTTCCAGCGCGAAGCTCTTGGTGATGCCGCGCAGTCCCCATTTGCTGGCTGAGTACGCCATGCGGCCCGCACGTCCGCGCATACCGAAGGTGCCGCCCACGTTGACCACCTTGCCGGCCCGCTGGGCGATCATGGTGGGCAGCACGGCATGCATGGTGTTGAAGCAGCCGGTCATGTTGAGTTCGACGATTTCGTTGAACTCCTCCGTGCTGGTTTCCCAGCCGGTCTTGCCGATGGGGCCCGAGCCGCCGGCCACGTTGACCAGCACGTCGATGCGCCCGAAGGCCTCCAGCGCATGGCGGGCCAAGGCCTCGGTTTGCGCGGACTGGGTCAGATCGCAGGGCACGACGATGGCTGGAACGCCGAACTGCCTGGCCTCGACGGCCACCGGTTCGATGGCAGCCGTGTCGCGACCGGCCAGCACGAGCTGGCTGCCGTGCTCAGCAAAGGCCAGCGTCACCGCGCGACCCATGCCCTTGGCCGGTCCGGTGATGATGACCACTTTGCGATTGAGTTGGAGGTCCATGGGTTGTCCTGGTTGATTCAGAGCTTGCTGGCGCGCTCGGTGCGCGGGGGCAGGAAACTGCGGTCGAAGACTTCCGCATTGCTGGGCGTGCGTGGCAGGCTGTTGGCGTCCACCACCATCGAGATGGCGCGCTTGAGACGGTCGGGGTCCACATCGCCCAGGCCGATCTTGGCGATCTCGGGGTGGTTCATCTCTTCCTTGAGGGTGGCCAGCAAACGCTCCTTCTCCACATCCCGCTTGAGCAGCGGTTCGCGCTTCATCACCGTGTCCATGGCTGCCTCGGTGTTGGCCAGCGTGTCGTTGATGGCGCGGTTGACGGCTTTGACGAACCCGGTCACGGCCTTGGGGTTGTCACGCGCGAAGGCGCGACTGAAGACGATGGCGTTGGAGTACAGGTCCATGCCGTAGTCGGCATAGTTAATGAAGCGCAGGTCCTTCTCAGGGTCGATGCCCACAAGCTTGGCACTGAAGTACACCGTGTTGGTGAAGCCGAAGATGGCGTCCACCTGGCCGCGCTGCAACATCTGCTCGCGCAGATTGGGGGCCATGTTGGTGATGTTCACCTTGCTCGCATCGATCTTGGCCACCTTGGCGAACGCCGGGAATAGTTTCAGCGCGCCGTCATTGGCCGGGCCGCCGACGGTCTTGCCCTCCAGGTCCTTGGGGGTTTTGATCGGGCTGTCTTTCTTCACCACCACGGTGAAGGGTGGCGTGTTGTAGATCATGTACACGGCCACCGGCGCGTCGGCCGGTCGTGTAGCGGCCAGGCTGATGAGCGCGTTGATGTCGCCAAAGCCGGCCTGGTAGGCGCCGGCTGCCACCTTGGTGATGGAGGCCGAAGAGCCTTCGCCCTGATCGATCTCGACGTCCAGGCCCTCTTCTTTGAAATAGCCCTTGTCCTGGGCCATGAAGAACCAGGCCTGGGGGCCCTGGTACTTCCAGTTGAGGACCATCTTGATCTTCGTCTGAGCCTGAGCCGGCGCGGACAGCACCACCAGGCAGGCACTGGTCAGCAGGGCCTTTAGAAAAGTACGCGGTCGCAGCATGGGTAGGTTCTCCTTAAGTTGAGGGAGTGGAGGAAGTGCGGCGCTTGGGGCTCAGCGCAGCCAGGGCGGAAACGAGATCGGTGCTGCGGGCGGTGAAGCCGTGCAACTGTTCAACGATGTGGTGAATGGCCCGCGTGACATAGGCGGGCGATGGCGTGCCGCAGGCGTCTTGCAACAGGACGCAGTCGTAGCCCAGGAAGCCGGCGTCCTGCAACGTGCTGAACACGCAGCGATCGGTGTTGACGCCGGCAAACAGCAGCGTGGTGGCGCCACGCAGCCGCAGGATGCTGTCGAGCTCGTTGTCCCAGAAGCCGCTGAGTCGGTGCTTGTAAACCGTGATGTCGGTGTCGGCCACGCCAAGCTCGTCAATCACCTGTGCACCCCATTCGCCGGGCACCAGCGAGCGCCCACGGTCCTCGGGCGAGGCTTCGCCATAGCCCACGCCGTGGGCGCTGCGTTTGCCCCGGAACTGCACGTTGGCGGGCAGGTTCAGCCGATCGGCGCGCACGCCCCAGTTCAACCACAGCACTGTGCCACCCGCAGCGCGCCAGATGGGCAGCAGCGCGGCGATAGCCGGGATGGGTTTGCGCATGGGCCGCACCGGAATGCCCTTTTGGCCAAACCAGCCCTTGGGGTGGCAAAAATCGTTTTGCATGTCCACCACCACCAGCACGCTGCGCACGATATCGAGCCGGATGCACCGAGGTTGTGCATGGACGCGCACCGCTTTGGGTGCTGCGGTCGGGCGCACCAGGTCAATACCGTCAGCGCCAAGGCGCCATGCGCTGTGCGCAGCCGGCCCGAAGCTGGCCGGCTCAGCAGGGCAGGAGGGTGGGTTCGAGAGGGGGCGGGCGCGTTTCACGGTGAACACATACGCACCGTCCGTGCCACCCAGTGCAGAAACTTCGTACTGAATAACGTTACCTGTGTTGCCGTTTCGGCGACGGTTCAGGCATCGTTCCTGCATGGCGCCTTCCATGAACCATTTGCGCTTTCTCAAATACTTCGATGAGGTCGCTCGGGTGGGCTCGATCCGCCAGGCTGCCGAGTCCCTGCATGTCGCGCCTTCTGCGGTGAATCGGCGTATTCAGGATTTGGAAGAGGAACTGGGCGTTCCGCTTTTCGAGCGGCTGCCGCGCGGTATGCGGCTGACTGCCGCTGGCGAGCTGTTCGTGCAGTACGTGCGCGGTCGCGCAAGCGCGCTGGAAGAAGTGCGCTCAGAGATCGAGGAATTGCAGGGGTTGCGTCGCGGTAGCGTGAAGCTGGTTGCCAGCCAGGCGCTGGCACCCGAATTCATGCCGAAACTGGTGGCCGACTTCCGGCGCACGCACCCACTGGTGGACTTCCATGTGCACATTGGTGACCATGTACAAGCCCTCAGGGCCCTGCGAGGGTTCGAGACCGACTTCGCGCTCGTTTTCAATCTCGCCCATGAGCCCGACCTTCAGGTGGTGGCGCAATTCGAGCAGCGGCTCGTCGCCACGATGCACCGCAGCCACCCGCTGGCGCAGCGCACCGGCGGGGTTCGGCTGCGCGAGTGCATGGACTATCCCCTGGTGCTACCCAACCGTGAGGCGGGTGGCCGAAAACTGCTGGAGCGCTACCTGATGCGCAGCAGCGTGAAACTGCGCCCGGTGGTTGAAAGCAACAGCTTCGAGTTTTTGCACGGCTGCCTGCGGCATGGACAGGCCATTTCTTTTCAGATCGCCATTGGCGCAGTCCACCAGAGCGGCGACATCGTGGCCCGTGACATCACCGACCGCCAGTTCCCCAGCGGCCACCTGGTGCTCGCCCACTTGCGGGGCCGTCAGCTACCGGTGGTTGCGCACGCGTTCATGGCCACCTTGATGGCGTCGCTCGCTGACACATCGCCGCGATTGAAGTAGAAGGTGGCGTGTGCGGGTTGACCAAGCACATGGCTCAGTTGCCACTTTGTTCGCACGCTCCCATCTGTGGATGGCGCGGCGCCAGCCATGGATTGATCCACATCCCTCCAGGCTTGTTGACGAGTTCAACTTCCCGGAATCATCCAGGTCACCCAGTCCCAGAACTACTCCACCGTCACACTCTTGGCCAGGTTGCGTGGCTTGTCCACGTCGGTGCCGCGCGCGCAGGCGGTGTGGTAGGCCAGAAGCTGCAGCGGCACCACGTGCAGCAGGGGGCTGAGGGCGCCGTAGTGTTCGGGCATGCGGATGACGTGCAGGCCCTCGCTGCTTTCGATGCGGGTGTCGGTGTCGGCCAGCACATACAGCACGCCGGCGCGGGCGCGCACTTCTTGCATGTTGCTCTTGAGTTTTTCCAAGAGCGCGTCGTTGGGTGCCACGGTGACGACTGGCATGGCGCTGGTCACTAGCGCCAGCGGGCCGTGCTTGAGCTCGCCGGCCGGGTAGGCCTCGGCGTGGATGTAGCTGATCTCCTTGAGCTTCAGCGCGCCTTCCAGCGCGATGGGGTAGTGCAGGCCCCGGCCCAGGAAGAGGGCGTTTTCCATGCGGGCGAAATCTTCGGCCCAGCTGATGATTTGTGGCTCCAGCGCCAGCACGGCCTGCAGGGCCACGGGCAGGTGGCGCATGGCCTTGAGGTGTTCGGCCTCCTGCGCTGGGGTCAGGCGGCCTTTGCTTTGCGCCAGCGCCAGCGTCAGCAAGAACAGGCCCGCCAGTTGTGTGGTGAAGGCCTTGGTGCTGGCCACGCCAATTTCGACCCCTGCGCGGGTGATGTAGGCCAGTTTGCATTCGCGCACCATGGCGCTGGTGGCCACGTTGCAAATGGTGAGTGTGTGCTGCATGCCCAGGGATTGCGCATGGCGCAGCGCGGCCAGCGTGTCGGCGGTTTCGCCGCTTTGGCTGATGGTGACGACCAGCGTGCGCGGGTTGGGCACGCTGGTGCGGTAGCGGTATTCGCTGGCCACCTCCACTTGCGTGGGGATACCGGCGAGGTCCTCCAGCCAGTATTTGGCGGTACAGCCGCTGTAGTAGCTGGTGCCGCAGGCCAGGATGAGCACGCTGTCGATGTCCTTGAACACGCGCCAGGCAGCCGCCCCGGGTTGGCCGTGCAGCCCCTGGCCATCAAACAGCTCGGGCACGATGCCTTCCACGCCTTCCAGCGTGTCGGCAATGGCGCGCGGCTGCTCGAAGATTTCCTTTTGCATGTAGTGGCGGTAGGGCCCGAGCTCGGCCGCGCCGCTGTGGGCCTGCACGGTACGCACCGGGCGCTGCGCGGGGGTGCGCGCGCTGCCATCCTTGCCCACGATCCAGTAGCGGCCCAGTTGCAGGTCTGCCAGGTCGCCTTCTTCCAGGTACACGATCTGGTCGGTCACACCGGCCAGGGCCATGGCATCGCTGGCCAGGAAATGCTCCGATCCACCGCTGCCAACCCCCAGGATCAGCGGCGAGCCTGCGCGTGCGCCCACCACGCGGTGGGGTTCGTCCTTGTGCATCACGGCGATGGCATAGGCGCCCTGGAGTTCAGCCACCGTGGCCTGCACGGCATCGAACAGGTCGCCGTTGTAGTGGCTGTCCACCAGGTGGGCAATGACCTCGGTGTCGGTCTGGCTGGCAAACACATAGCCACGCGCTTGCAGGGCCTGGCGCAATTCTTCGTGGTTTTCGATGATGCCGTTGTGCACCAGGGCGACGCGACCGGGCTTGACCGGATCGAGCCCCGCGTTTTGACCCGGCTCGCCGCCCGCAGGGCCGCTGCCGTGGCTGAAGTGCGGGTGGGCGTTGTGCACCGCGGGGGCGCCGTGGGTGGCCCAGCGGGTGTGCGCGATGCCGGTGGCGCCCTCCACGCGGTCGGCAATCACCTGCGCGAGCAGTTCAGCCACGCGGGCCGTGCTGCGCGCGCGCTGCAACCCTGCGGGGCGCGAGGCGTCCAGGCTGGCGGCATGCACCGCCACGCCGCACGAGTCATAGCCCCGGTATTCGAGCCGCTGCAGACCCTGAACGAGCAGGGGAACGA
>JBKCTS010000246.1:0-4830 GCA_046318695.1 Acidovorax sp. | reverse complement strand
GTGGACGAGAAGAAGCTGATCTCCGACGCCATCGGCGGCATGGTGGCCGGCCTGGACCCGCACTCCCAGTACTTCGACAAGAAGACCTTCAAGGAGTTTCGCGAGGGCACCACGGGCCGGTTCGTCGGCGTGGGCATCGAGATCAACATGGAGGACGGCCTGGTCAAGGTGGTGTCGCCCATCGAGGGCTCGCCCGCCTTCCGCGCCGGGCTGATGACCAACGACCTCATCACCAAGATCGACGACACGGCGGTCAAGGGCCTGACCCTCAATGAGGCCGTCAAGCGCATGCGCGGTGAACCCAACACCAAGGTTGTGCTCACCATCTTTCGCAAGGACGAAAACCGCTCGTTCCCGGTGACCATCATCCGCGAGGAGATCAAGACCCAGTCCGTCAAGGGCAAGGTCTTGGAGCCTGGTTACGCGTGGATCCGCCTGTCGCAGTTCCAGGAGCGAACGGTTGATGACTTCGTGCGCAAGGTCGAGGAGGTGTATCGCCAGGAGCCCAACCTCAAGGGGCTGGTGCTGGACCTGCGCAATGACCCAGGCGGCCTGCTCGATGCGGCCGTAGCGGTGTCGGCGGCCTTCCTGCCCGAGAACGTGACGGTGGTGACCACCAACGGCCAGCTGGCTGAAAGCCGGGCCACGTACAAGGCTTCGCCAGAGTTCTACCAGCGCCGTGGCGGTGGCGACCCGCTCAAGCGGCTGCCTGCGGCGCTCAAAACGGTGCCGCTGGTCGTTCTGGTCAACGAGGGCTCGGCCTCTGCGAGCGAGATCGTGGCCGGTGCGCTGCAGGACCACAAGCGCGCCACCATCATGGGCAGCCAGACCTTCGGCAAGGGCTCGGTGCAGACCGTACGCCCCCTGGGGCCCGAGACGGGCATCAAGCTCACCACCGCGCGCTACTACACCCCAAGCGGCAGGTCGATCCAGGCCAAGGGCATCGTGCCGGACGTGATGATCGACGAATCGGAAGAAGGCAACGTCTTTGCGTCGCTGCGTGTGCGCGAGGCAGACCTTGAAAAGCATCTGGGCAGCGGCCAGGGCGAGGAAAAGAAGGACCTGGCCCGCGAGAAGGCGCGTGAGGAAGCCCGCAAGCGGCTGGAAGAAGAATCCAACAAGCCCGCGGCTGCCCGCAAGGCGCCCGAGTTCGGCAGCGACAAGGACTTTCAGCTCGCGCAGGCGCTCAACCAGCTCAAGGGCCGCACAGTGCTGGTCAGCAAGGTGCTTGCTGAACGCAAGGACGAAAAGAAAGACAATTGAGTTGTAGCGCGCTGCGCCCGAAAGGCCGGACTTCCTGCGGAGGCCGGCCTTTTTCACGTCCAAAGCCATCGCGTTCAAAGTCCCGCCAGCGCTCTCCACTGTTTTCCGATCGCCATGACCGACGACCAGCTCCTGCGCTACTCGCGCCACATCCTGCTTGACGAGGTGGGCATCGAAGGGCAGCAACGCATGCTTGATGCGCGCGCGCTGGTGATCGGCGCTGGCGGTCTGGGATCGCCCGCGGCGCTGTACCTGGCTTCGGCAGGCGTGGGCCACATCACGCTGGTGGACGACGACGCGGTGGACCTCACCAATTTGCAGCGGCAGATTGCGCACACCACCGCACGCGTGGGCGTGGCCAAGGTCGAGTCGGCCGCGCAGGCCATGGCGGCAATCAACCCGGATGTGCAGGTCGTGCCCGTCTGTGCGCGTGCCGATACCGCGCTGCTGGAGCGCCTTGTGGCGCAGGCCACGGTGGTGCTCGATTGCTGCGACAACTACGCCACGCGCCAGGCGGTCAACGCCGCCTGCGTGCGCCACGGGGTGCCGCTCGTTTCGGGCGCAGTGATCCGGTTTGACGCGCAGATCAGCGTGTTCGATCCGCGAGAGCCCAACGCGCCCTGCTATGCCTGTGTGTTTGCACCCGACGCGGAGTTTGAAGAAGTGCGTTGCTCGACCCTGGGGGTGTTTGCGCCGCTGGTGGGGGTGGTGGGTGCCATGCAGGCTGCCGAGGCGCTCAAACTGGTGGCAGGCATCGGCACCAGTCTGGCCGGGCGCATGTTGATGCTGGACGGTCGTTCGATGGAGTGGGGCACGATGCGAATGCAGCGTGCGCCTGATTGCCCGGTCTGCGCGGCGCGCCGCCCCGGCCATGGGCCATGACGATACCCCGTGACCACCGGCGCACGGGTGGTCACGGGTGCCGGGCATGCTGGGCGGGCACCCCGGGGCAGGTCATGCTTCATGCATGCATCACGCTGCATGTCGCTCGCGGCAACAGACGGTTGCTCGGATGGGTATAAGCTTGGGCCCATGCGGGTTTTCAATTGCGACCATTGCGGTCATTTGGTGTTCTTCGACAGCGTTCGGTGCCTGCACTGCGGCAGCGAGCTGGCGTTTTTGCCCGACCAGATGTCGATGGCGGCACTCGCACCCGCGCCGCAGGACGGTGCAGACCTGTGGCGCCGCCGGGGGCGTCGCGGCACCGCGGATTACAGCGGGCGGCTGTATCGCATGTGCCAACACCACACCCATTGGCAGGCCTGCAATTTTGCCGTGCCAGCCAACGACTTTGCAGACCTGTGCGCGTCGTGTCGGCAGACCCGCGTGCTGCCCGACCTGTCGGACTCTGGCAACCTGCGTCGCTGGAAGCAGGTGGAAGCCGCCAAGCGGCAGCTTTTCTACACCCTGGCCAGGCTGGGGCTGGAGCCCGCCCCCGGCAGGCCGGGGCCGGTGTTCGAGTTTCTGGCCGATCTGCCGGGCGGCCCGCCCGTGATCACCGGGCACCTGGGCGGCACCATCACGCTGAACGTGGCCGAGGCCGACGACGACGAGCGGGCCCGCCGCCGCGTTGCCCTGGGGGAGCCGTACCGCACCCTGATTGGCCATCTGCGCCACGAATCCGGCCACTTTTATTGGGACCAGCTTGTGCGCGACGGCGGCCAGCTGGAGCGGTTTCGCGCGGTGTTTGGCGACGAGCGTGCCGACTATGCCGCGGCGCTGGATGCGCACTATGCCCATGGAGCGGCCACGGGCGACTGGGCCGAGCACCACGTCAGCGCCTATGCGGCCTCGCACCCCTGGGAGGACTGGGCCGAGACCTGGGCCCACTACCTGCACATGATCGACCTGCTGGAAACCGCCGCCTGCTACCAGATCAGTGTGACGGTGCCCGACCCGAGCTCGCCCGAGCGGCACCATGTGACGGATCCGTTTGCCATGCCCCACCCGCTGTTCCAAGACATGGTGCGCCAGTGGGTGCCACTGACCCTCGTGCTCAACAGCTTGAACCGCAGCCTGGGGCAGGATGATGCGTACCCGTTTGCGCTGTCGTCGGGCGCGATGGTGAAGCTGCGCTTTGTGCACGACCTGGTGCAGGCCCAGGTCCAGCAGCGCGCGGGGCAGGCGGTTGCGCCAGGCTGAACGGCGGCTGCGCGGGCTGGCATCCAGCAGCGAGGCCACGGCGTGGGTCGCAGCCTGGAAAATGAGTTAAAAATGCCATTTTACGCAATGCCCATATATGTTTATTGCTACTAAATTAGTAGCAATATCGTCTTGGCCGCGCCCCGGCTTCTGCGCGTGATTGCGCGGGTGCTCAGAACTCGAGGTTATCGATCAACCGCGTGCTGCCGAGCCTGGCGGCACCCAGTGCCACCAGGCTGCCTGTACCATCGTGCGCGATGGGGGGCATCAGGTCTGACCGGCGGCGCACCGTCAGGTAGTCCGGCTGCCAGCCGCGCTCGCGAAGGGCTTGCATGGCCTGGGTTTCGAGATCTGGGGGGGGTGATGTGGCGGCGGACCATGCCTGCGCTAGCCGCCGCAAGGCCTGAGACAGCGCCACGGCCTCCTGGCGCTCGTCGGGGCTGAGATAGCCATTGCGGGAACTGAGCGCCAGACCGTCTGCCGCGCGGCTGGTTTCGCCCGCCACGATCTGCACTGGCAGCGCAAACTGCCGCACCAGGTGCCGTATCACCATCAACTGCTGATAGTCCTTCTTGCCAAACACCGCCGTGCCGCCACTGGCACCGAGCACGCAGGCAAACAGTTTCATCACCACGGTGCTCACGCCCACAAAGAAGCCGGGCCGGAATTGGCCCTCCAGCATGTCGGCCAGCATCGGGTCAGGGTGAACCTTGAACGTCTGCGGCTCGGGGTAGAGGTCAGTTTCGCGCGGGGCAAACAGCACGTCGCACCCGGCAGCCCGCAGTGCGGCGCAATCGGCGTCCCAGGTGCGCGGGTAGCTGTCAAAGTCTTCGTGCGGCAAGAACTGCAAGCGGTTCACGAAGATGCTCGCCACGGTCACGTCGCCCAGCGGTCTGGCCTGGCGTACCAGCGAAACATGCCCCTCATGCAGATTGCCCATCGTGGGCACAAAAGCGGGGTGTCGGTATGCCGCGAGCGCCTGGCGCAGGTCGGCTATGGAGTGGGCAATCAGCATGAGCGGGATGCGGGCAAGGATGTTAAGGCGGGACGTGCTGTGGTGTATGCCTACCAGGCGTGCACCGCGTTGTCGGGAAAGCGCCCTTGCTTGACGGCCTGCACGTAGGCTTGCATGGCGCCCCGCACGCTCCCCGCGTCTTGCATGAAGTTGTGTACAAACTTGGGCATCTTGCCCAGGTTCATGCCCAGCATGTCATGCAGCACCAGCACCTGGCCCGCGGTGCCGCTGCCGGCACCAATCCCGATGGTGTGGCAGTGCGGCAGTTCGGCTGTGAGCTCGGTCGCGAGTGCGGCTGGCACCATCTCCAGCACCAGCATGGCGGCTCCGGCGTCCTGAAGCTCGTGCGCCTCCTTGCGCAGGGTGCGCGCGGCGTCGTCAGTCTTGCCCTGCACGCGGTAGCCGCCCAG
>JBKCTS010000245.1:0-21058 GCA_046318695.1 Acidovorax sp. | reverse complement strand
CGCAGGCGGCGCGTGAGCTCCAGACCATCCATGCCGGGCAATCCGATATCGATGATGGCTGCGTCGAACGTTTCGGCGCGCAAGACCTCCTCGGCGCGCTCACCGCTACCCACCCAGTCCACCGCGTAGCCTGCGTCGGTCAAGCCCAGCTTGATGCCACTGGCCAACATCAGGTCATCTTCAACCAGCAGAAGTCTCATCGCGCCTCCTTCGACATGCCCACAAAGGCAGGTACCACCAGATCGGTTTTCCGGCAGTGGGTCAAGGCAACGCAGCGCGCTCGCCCACCCAATACGAAGCGCGGGAAAGCCATGGTGCGGTTGCTCCGGGATGGGGTCAGTGCGCTGGCCGGGACATGGCAGGTTCAGCTCGGCATCGGTCAGTGCGAGCGGATCATGGTGCCGTAGGCCTGCTCCGTCAGGATCTCCAGCAGCATGGCGTGCGGCACCCTGCCGTCGATGATGTGCACGGTATTGACGCCTGCCTTGGCCGCATCCAGCGCCCCGGCGATCTTGGGGAGCATGCCGCCAGAAATGGTGCCATCCAAGAACAGTTCGTCGATCCGACGGGCCGTCAGATCGGTCAGCAGATTGCCCGCCTTGTCCAGCACACCCGGCGTGTTGGTTAAAAGTATGAGCTTCTCGGCCTTGAGCACTTCGGCCAGCTTGCTTGCCACCACGTCGGCATTGATGTTGTAGCTCTCATTGTTTTCACCAAAGCCGATTGGGCTGACGACCGGAATAAACGCGTCATCCTGCAGCGCCTTGACCACGCTGGGGTCGATGGAGACGATATCGCCCACCTGGCCCACATCGTGCTCGAGGCTTGGGTCCTTGTTGTCCAGCATCTTGAGTTTGCGCGCCCGGATCATCCCGCCGTCGCGTCCGGTCAGGCCCACCGCCTTGCCTCCGGCCTGATTGATCAGCCCCACGATATCTTGCTGTACTTCTCCGGCCAGAACCCACTCCACCACTTCCATGGTCTCGGCGTCGGTCACACGCATGCCCTGGATGAACTCCCCCTTCTTGCCCAGCCGGTTCAGGGCCGTGTCGATCTGCGGCCCGCCACCATGGACCACGACAGGGTTCATGCCCACCAGCTTGAGCAAGACGACATCCTCGGCAAAATCGGCCTGCAGGTCTGGATCCGTCATGGCGTTACCACCGTACTTGATGACAATGGTCTTGCCGTGAAACTTGCGAATGTAGGGCAGCGCCTGGGCGAGGATCTCAGCCTTGTCGCGGGGAGCAATCGAAAGAAGGTCGGTCATGGGGGCGTGCCAACGGAAGAAACGTGATGTGCAAATTGTGCCGCATTCGCAACAGGCTACTAAGGCAATGCGCGGGAGTCCGTTCAGTGCCTTAGCCAGCTAGGCACTTTGAAACGAACAATCGCGAAATAGGCCAGCACATAGCTGATGACGAACAGCGCGCAAAAGGCCATGAGCAAACCCGTATGGCTCCAAAAGAGCACAGCCGGTACGACCGTCAGCAAAGTAAAACCCCACAGGTAGGGCGAAGTGCGGTTATTGCGCATCAGCACGCGGCGCGACTCGTCATCGTGAAACACCCCACGCACAATGCGCCGGTAGATCAGCTGGTGGAAATGCAGCGCATCGGCAACGCCCGGTGACACGCCACGCACAGCCTTGCGGTAGATCGAAAAAACAGTCTCCCAGACTGGGTAAATCAGCAGCAGCATTGGGAACCACGGGGAAACATCCGGGTTACGCTGCACAAGCGAGATGCTGGCCAGCGCGATCACAACACCCCAGACATACGCCCCGCCATCGCCGGCAAACAACATGCCCCGCGGATAGTTCCAAATGAGAAAACCGGCGGTTGCCGCCGCAGTTGACACCAGCAGTGCCGCCAATGCCCGGTCTCCGACCTGAAGGGCCACATGCGCCAGTGCCAGGCATACGATCAGGGCCACCATTCCGGCCAAGCCGTTGTAGCCGTCGATGATGTTGAAAGCGTGGGGCAACCCGGCGACCGCCAGCACAACAATGGCAATGCCGAGCCAGGGCGCCAGCGCCAGCCATCCATCCAGCCAATTCAAGCCCGTCCGCGACAGGGTCAGATTCAACAGCAGCACCGCAAGGACGCCCGACGCGCCCGTCAGCACCAATCGGTATCGCACCGATAGCCGCTGTGTCATGTCCTCCGCGATCCCTCCCAGCGCGGACGGCAGCAGCACCACCATCCATCCCCCCACCCAAGCGCCCAGCCGGACCGATCCCGGGTCTCCCCAATACATGGATTGCATGACGCCCAGCCCCCAGCTGCATGCGATCCCCACCAGCAACGCCGCTCCGCCCAGCCGCGGAATATCACCCAGGTGAAAGCGCTGCGGCATACCGTCGCCGTACATGGACGCGTGGCTTCGCATCCAGCGCACGATGTACCCCGCCGCCAGGGCTGCGGCAACGAAGGCAACGAAAGACAGCCAGATCATGCGCCACCTGCCAGGTTCACAAGCACCACGCCATGCTGCTGCGGCCGAGCGCCTTGGTGGGTCACGTGTGGGGGGGTGTTCATCATGCCAACGCTACCTCACAAGGCTGCGATAGATGCGCATAACCTTCGCCACGTATTGCTGTGTCTCAGGGTAAGGGGGAACCTGGCGGCCATACCGAATCACGGCTCCCTCGCCGGCGTTGTAGGCGGCCAGTGCCAATTCGTGGTCACCATCAAACATGCGCAGCAAATCCGCCAGATAGCGGCTTCCGACTTGCGCATTCACCTTGGGTTCCATCACGGCGTGTTCCCCTGCGGCCGACGATCGAGTCGCGACACCATAGCGTTCGGCCGTGGCAGGCATCACTTGCATCAAGCCCAGGGCTCCCTTGCGGGAGACTGCTTTGTCGTTGAACGCCGACTCCGCCGCTGCAACGGCAATCACCAACGCCGGATCCAGCGAATGCAATTGGGCTGCCGCCTCCAAATGAGGTTTGGCGGCATCAAAACCGGGATAGCGCAATGCCGGAATTTCGCGCTCCTTGACAGGTCGGTCCGTCGATACACGGGGCGTACGGGACAGCCATACTACACCCCGCGACGCAGGAGGGGCGACATTTCCCATGTGCACCACCCCATCACGATCGACGAATTGCCACACTTGTTCGGCCTTGGCTGTTGCCGGCGCAGCAGCCCACAACCCGGCAACCAACAACATGGCGCAGCGCAACAGACCCATACCAGTCACCACCGCTGCCATTACGACCTTCTCTAGCCGTCCTAAAACCATTGGTTCTTCACTCACACTCGCCGCCAGATGACATTGAAAACGGACCGGACCCAGCCCGGGCCTCTGGATGAAGCACCGGAGGCAGGCCATGCCTGCCCGCGCCGTGCCCGGATCAGACGGGCTGGCATGCCTGCCACGACCATTCCGGCCGGTACATCCTGGCGCACCAACGCTCCCGCCGCAACCACGGCACCCCGTCCTATGTTCACACCTTCGAGAACAATGGCACCTGCGCCAATCCAGGCACCGTCTCCAACGGAGATCCGGGCGCGGGTGATCCGGTTTCGCGCAATGACTGCATCCCCCTCATCAATGGCGTGCCCCGCCGACAGCAGCTTGGCATGGGGCCCAATGAGGACGTCCTCTCCAATGGTGAGGCCGCCCTCACCCGACAGATAGGCGCCGACATTCACAATGGTGCGGGCGCCAATGTAGATACCTACGCAGGGGTCCGCAACCACATCACCCAGCACGAGACGGGTGTTGGCGTAGATGCTGACGCCATCGGCCAGTTCAAGCACACCAACGCGCTCGCCAAATCGCATCACCGACACGGTGGGATCAATCCGGCAGTCGGTGCCGAGAACGTCCACGCCTGCATGTGAAAGCGTAATGTCGGGTACCCCTAGCAACATATCGATTCTGTCCTCGCTGAGCGTCAGCCGCGGCTCCAGAGTCTTCGCAATCGCTGTGAAAACCGTGCGGCCTCGGCCTGTTGCTCACGCACCTTCGCCGCCAGTTCAGCCTCGATGGCACTCTTTTGGGCGCGAACCACATCATTGTCTGCGCGTAATTCCCTGATTTCTGACTGCAACCTGCCAATGATGTCCTTGGCTTCAGAGAAAGCCTTTTGATGCTCGAGCAACGACGCGCGCTCCGTCTGATGCAGCACGGTGAGCGCCTGAAAGTCGGCTTGGAGCTTTTCTGCGGCACTGCGCAAATCGCGCACCTCCCAGGCCGACGCGTCCACGGTCGGCGTCACGACCACCATCCACTGATAGACATCAAAATCCTGCCAGCCCGCAAGCAGCGCCTGGCGAAGATCCCCCGACAAGGCGCTCCAGTACCAAGCGAACTCACTGTGCTCGACTGGGACCCGATTGGCCTCCCACGCCCGGGGCGACCAGCTGCATTCCAGCAGTGTTTTCTCGATGCTACGCCGGGAAAAGAACCGGATATGGGTTCTGTCCAGCTGCCCCTTTTCAGAATAGTCAAAAACTCCGTGGCGCATCGCCGCCACGACGCCGGCATAGGCGATGTTGGGCACGGAGATCACAAGCCGCCCCATCGGGTTGAGAACCGCATCGAGTCGCCTCAGCAGGTCCTCCGGATTTCGTAGGTGCTCCAGCAGATCGCACGCCAGCACGGCGTCGAACCGCCGCCCGGCGATCGCGTCGAGCCACTCCGTGCCGTCCAGGTTCCCCGAGATCACTTCGGCCCCCAGCGTTTGAAGCGCCTGCAGTGCCTCGGGATCATTCTCCACCACGGTCACTTTGTAGCCTCGGGCCAGGAGCACCCGGGTCATGGCCCCGGGGCCCGGCCCCAGCTCCAGTATGGACGCACAGTCCTGTGGCACACGGCGCAGCAGCCTGGCAGCCCATGCATCCCCATCAGGATCGAAAGCGTAGTTGTAGCGTTCGACATTGGTCATGGATTCCCCTCCAGCTTTCTTTCGCGCGTCCACATCTGATCCCACAAACCCCACTGCCACCAAGCCCAGGGACGTTTTACAACATCCCTCTCGAGTGTCTGGACCACCATATCAATGGCGTCGCGGGGGTTTTGCGGCAATGGCTCGACAACCACCTCCAAATGACCCGGATTGCGGGAATACGTGACAGCCTGCAGCATGGGCACGCCGGTGGACTGTGCAAGTCGCTCGATACCCGTTGGCAAGAGCAGATACCCCCCCAGAAAGGGATGTGAGCGAAGGCGCCCGAACTCCGGCCGCCACGCATCCGCCAAAATCACCCAGCCCTGTCCCGCTTTCAGGCTTTCGTGTACGGCTCGCAGGCCATCTGCCGTGGTGTGCCATTTTCCCCCAGTCGCGCGGGTATATCCCTGGATCTTTCGCAGCAGGAATTCGCGCTGCGGTGCCGAAAGCTCGGGGTTGTCCAACACGGGCATGGTCAGCACATTGGTCGCAACGCCAGCGCGGGCAAGGGCTACCGGTGCCGTCAAGAGCCGGTCATAGTGGTTGAGCACGAGGATGAAACCCTGGCCGCTGCGGAGGAGCGTTTGTCCAAAGTCGCCCCCATGCAGCTCCACGCGCGGCCCCCCCCAGCTCCCCAACCGGTCAAAGGCCATCGCATCGACCATCTCCTGCGCCAGCATCGCCAGGTGAGCTTGGGCCCACTGCGTGTACTGCCCCTCCGGCTGGCCAGGAAAGACCCGGGCAAACAGGGCCTCCAGCCAGCGCAGCACCGGCTCCCTTTGTGCAGCGGACTCACGGCCTATGTACTCGGCAAGCCTCCAGGGCAGCGCTGTGGGCAGCCGCGCAATCAGCGGGAACAAGCGGCTCCTCGACCACGCGAGCGTCATTCCACCAGCACCCATTCATGCTCAAGCCAGGTGACCCCAAACTCGCGGTGCTTCTGATTGAGTACCGTGAACGGCTGAATGAGTTCGGCCATGTCCAAGACCTGAATGCCAGAATCGTCCAGCACATACAGGCTCCAGAGGTATTCGCCAGACAGCAGGGACAGTCGTGGGAACCGCATACGAACACGGTGTGTGCCGATTCCCTGCAGGGGCTTGCCATCGGCGCGGAATTGGGTGCTCGTTCCGAAGACGTTGTCTTTGTCTGGACGGACAATGGCAAACAGCACATGAAAAGGTGCATCGGCATACGACTCGATCACGATCTCAAGCGACAGATCCTGGAACGAATCGACCTGCGCAGGGTTGATGCCATCGCCGGTCTCGATGGTGAGCCCGCCAATCTTCACCAGGGGCGCTCCGGACGTCTGCGACGGCGGCTGCTCCTCGGGTTGCTGGCTGATGGTCTGCGCTGGCTCCGCCCGCAAGTGGGCATACCGGCGCCGTTCATGCGACTCATAGGCCGTCACCACATCTTCAGTCGCGCCGATGGCCTGAATGCGCCCACCGTGTATCCACGCCGCACGCTGGCAAAGACTGCGCACCTGATACAGGTTATGCGAGCAAAACAGCACCGTGGCACCCCGCTCGCGAAGCTCAAGAATGCGGTTCAGGCTCTTTTTCTGGAAATGCAGATCACCGACCGAAAGCGCCTCGTCCACGATCAGAACGTCCGGATCGATGGCGGTGGCGGCTGCAAAGGCCAGCCGCATGAACATGCCCGAGGAATATGTCTTGACCGGCCGCTCCAGCGTCTCCTGCATCAGTTCGGAAAAGGCCGAAGCGTGGAGGACGAACGCCTCCATCGCATCCCCCTCCAGTCCATGCAAGGCGGCCATGAAGCGAATGTTGTCGTAGCCGGATTCCTCTGGGTGAAAGCCGGCGCCCAGCTCAAGCAGCGCAGCAACGCGGCCCTCCTGCGTTACCTGCCCGTGCGTGGGTCGGATGGTGCCCGCAGCGATCTTGAGCAGCGTGCTCTTGCCTGCGCCGTTTTCCCCGATCAGCCCAAACGTTTCGCCCGCCTTGACGTCGAAATCCACGCCGGTGAGTGCGACATGGACACGGTGCCGCTGCGAGCGCGTGACCCACTCCCACAGCCGGTCCTGGGGGCGGGCATAGACCATGTAGGTCTTCTCGATGCCCTCAAAGCGGATGGCCATGATTACAGCGCCTCGCCCAACGCTGGCTTCATGGAACGGAAGAACCACCAGCCACCGCCAGCCAGCAATACAACCCAGACGACCAAAGCCACCGCCGTACCAGCGGGTACCGGCATATGCAACACAGTGCTCTGAACCATCAGCACCAGGCAGGCCAGCGGATTCAATAGAAACCAGCCATGAAACTTCTCAGGCACCTGAGACAGCGGGTACACGATGGGGGTGAGGTAGAACCACAACTGCAGCCCAAAGGCCACCATCGAGCCCACATCGCGCCACAAAAAGTGAGCCATGCTCAACAACAGCGTGAGTCCGTAGGTCAGTGCAATCTGGGCCAGCACGAGCAGCGGCAACCAGGCGAGCGAAGCGTGCAGCCCCAAACCCTCGCTGACTGACAGCACCAGCAAGAGCGCATACCCGATGGCGAGAACCAGGAGGCTTCCGCCGACCGATACGGCGGGAAGGATCTCCGCTGGCATGGGCTGCTTGCGCAAGAAGTCTTCATAGGCCGCCAGCGATCCAACGCCGCGACCGACCGCATCGGTAAACGGAAGCCACACTGCCAACCCGGCCAGCAAGTGCAGCAGGTAGCCGTTGTTCACATCCAGACCGGGCACCCGCACAGCCAGTACCAGCCCGAATAGCACATAGAAAATTGCCAGCGACGCCAACGGCTGCACAAAGGCCCAGGCAAAACCCAGCACGGAGCCGGCGTAACGGGTCTTGAACTCCCGGACGAGCCAGTATCGCCACAGGACCCACAACTGCCGCGCAGTCCGGGGCGCCGCCGAAGACACGGCGCTCGAGCGGGTTTGCGACTCGGTCATGGTGCAGTACGCAGCCACTGCAACGACATGGCCACGCCCTCTTCGAAGTTCGTTTGCGGCTTCCAGTGCAGTTCCTGCTGCGCCAGCCGTATATCCAGAACATTCACGGGCGGATCAAAGGGGCGGGCGGGATGGGCCCGCCGCTCGACGCTCTTGCCCAGCAGCTTTTCAAGCGTTTGGACGATCTCGTTGACGCTGTGTCCGGCGCCGCCGCCAATGTTGAAGATTCGCGTGGGGCCTTCATGGCGGGCTACGGCCACAAAGGCACTGCCGACATCGGCGGCATACACGAAATCGCGCACCACCGAACCGTCGCCCCAGACATCCACCGGCAGCCCGTTCAGTGCCCGGTACGCGAACACCGCGATCACACCTTGCACCCCATGGGGCTGCTGCCATTCGCCATAGGGATTGCTCAGGCGCAGGATACGGCACGGCAGCCCGAACTGGGTTTCTTCGATCCGCAGATGGTGCTCTATGGCCAGCTTGGTCGCGCCGTAAGCGCCCATGGGCATGGTGGGATGGTCTTCGTTGAGCGGCACGTAGTTCGGGCGCCCATACACCGCTCCGCCAGACGAAGCGAAAAGAAAACGCGGGCGTGCCTGTCGTTGGCGTAAGGCCTGCACCAACCGCAGCGTGCCAACCAGGTTGGTTTGAGCATCCTCGACCGGATCCTCGCTTGCCGTGGCGGGAACCGTCGAGGAGGCCAGATGAACAATGACATCTGCTCCACCCATGGCGTCCCACCACGAAGCGAGATCAAAGCAGTCGGCACGCACCTGGCCAGCCAGCCAGGGCGCGGTGCCTGGCGCTGAGAGCATCCGGTCGATGGACCAGACCTCCATGCCGCTTACCGCCAGCGAACGGCCGATATGCCGCCCCAGAAATCCGGCGCCCCCAAGAATCGCGCACCGCATCAGGCCACGCCCCGCGGTGCCTGCGCCCGAGCGCGCAAGAGACCCGCTTCGAAGTCCAGGGCTACCGTCTCCCAGGTCTGGGCCCGGGCGAATGCTTCGGCCTTCTGGCTCATGCGGTGGCGGCGTTCGTTGTCCTGAAGCAGGGAACACACCGCCTGGGCAAGCGCTTCGGGCGATGAGTCCGCAAGGGTGACGACTTCATCGTTGAGCAACCATTCCACATTGGGGCCGCGGTTTGACACCACGGCGCAACCACTGGCCATCAGTTCCAGCGGCAACAGCGACGCATTGGTGAGCGACAGCACCAGCGCCGCATCGCACTGGCTGTAGAGATCCGGCAAGTCGTCCAGCGCCAACGTACCGCATCCGAGGTGGGGAAACGGAATGTGGTATCCCCTGGTATCCCAGCCCGCCAGCACAAACTGCACATCGGGCAGGCGCTCCCATACGGCATTGAGCACCAGCAGGCCGATTTCAAAAGCGCGGCGCGGCGTAGGTGGCCTGGCATAAAAGAAAACGCGCCGGATTTCAGGCTCGCGGCGCGGGAGGCGCCGATAACGCTCCAGCTCTACGCCGAAACCAACCGCATGGGTGGTCATGCCGTATTCGTGCGCCAGCTTCTGGGCCAGCCAGCCGCCCGCCGTGATGCCAAAGAAACCGAAGCGGTACGTGTTTTCTGCCAGCACCGACTCTGAACCCACGGGGTAAAAGTGGGGCTCGTAGTCCTGCACAAAATAAAGCTTGTGCCTGGCACCGGTGAAGGCGCGCACCAAATATGCGGTATCCCAGCCGGTGGCCAACGCAAACTCGCAAGGCGGCAGTGCATCCAACCCCAACAGCACCTCGGCCTGCAATGGAAAGAAATGCTTGCGGATTTCATCGCGGGCTTCCTCGGCGTCCTGGTGCATGACGGGGTTGCCGATCACGATTGTGGACGTGTACCCCATCTGCTCAAGATGCCAGATGGTGCGGAAGATGTTCAGGTGCCCCCCCGAGCCCACATTGAAATCGGGAATAAACCATAGCAGGGTGCCAGCACGCTCCACACCTGGCAGCGCGGGCAGAACATGCGGCAGTGCAAAGCCGTAATGGCGAAACACATCGACGTAGCGTCCCGGTCCCTGGCGCAGTCGGCGCACCACTGCACGCAAGGCAGGAATCACACCCTCCTTGCGCACCATCTCGCTCACGCGCCAAATTTTCTTTTTGATGTTCAGGCTCATGGTCACGCAGTCCCGGCGCGCTGGAGTTTTTCGTCGCGCGATACCGAGCCGAGCAACCATGCGGGCAGGCGGTCATGGCAGGTACCAAGGTATTGCCCCACAACGCGGGCGAGCTCAATGCACGCCATGTACCCGGCGTTATTGAACAGACGCCAGCCCCGCAGGCCACCACTGCGCAGCCAGTTCAGATCGCGCCTGGCCAGATGCGCGGCGGACTTCAATGCCGCGACAAGGCTGGCCTGGATGCGGTAGCCGAAATACAGGTTGAACGACCGTGCTTCGTCGAAATTGCGTTGCAAGGTTTCCCAGACACCAAAGTCATGCGAGTGGTACACCACGGCATCCGGAACGAACGCCTTGGCATACCCTGCCTCGATGGCTCGCAAAGCCCAGGTCTGGTCTTCGGCGAAGGCGACTTCAGGCAAAGGAAGCTTTTGCCACACCGACCGACGGATGCACGCGTTGTTGCTGGAAAAAAAATGGAGCCACTGCCGGTAGCCGGGATCGACCGCAAAACGGGCCGGATCGTCCAGTCGCATCACGGACAGGGTGTTCCCAAAACCAGCGAAATGTTGATTGAGTTCGCAATGCGTCACATGGCGCGCCTCAGGGTGCGCGCGGTGCGGGCCAAAGGCGCCTGCCACACCCGGTTCTGCATCGCAGCCACGTACCATGTTGGCCAGCCACTGCGGGCTGGCGGGGCGAGCGTCTTGCGTGATGAAGACCAGAAACTCCCCGGACGCCATGGAGGCCAACTGGTTGCGGGTGCGGCCGTGGCCAAACTCGGCTGGCGCGATGACCTCGACACGCACGCCGTGCCGGCGGGCCAGCTCCACGGACCCATCGGAAGAACCCGAGTCCACCACAATCACCTCAAAAGGCCAGGGCGCCTGCTGGGCGAGCACCGCTTCGAGTACCTGGCCCAGAAGGGGACCGCCATTTTTGACTGGTATTAATACGGACGCTCGAATATCAGCCATGCGATGCAACAGCAAGTCCCGGAAAACGGCAACCCAGGAGTCTAACAAAGTCGCCTGCACACACCCCTGGCCCAGCCAGTGCGGCTGCTACTTCGCCCCCTGCCCTTCGGTCTGCCCCTCGGCGTTACCCAGCGCCCCACTGTTGGCCTTGGCCACCATCGCGCGAATGGCCGCACGGTCAATGTCCACACCGTAACGCTTGAACAAATCGGTGCGCACCTGGTTTTTGGCTTCATCCCGGCAGTGGCTGACAGCGCGGGTGGCAGCGAATGATTTGGCTTCATCCCAGGTCAACTGGCGCGCTTCGCGCTTTTGCACCACTGAAAAAAGATAGACAAAATCATCGTCCTGCACAGGTCCGAGCAACTCCCCGGCTTTCACCGTCTTCAGTGCGCGCATGATCGTGTGATCGCCCTCCAGGGTGATCCATCCCAGATCTCCCTGCGCGTCCAGCGAATACTCGTTCTTGGCGCGCAAGGCGATGATGCCAAACGGGCGTTTTCCCTGGATGACGGATTGGGCCTGGTCCTGAAGCCAGGCCATGGCCGACCCCCCGCCGATCTGCGTGGCTGCAGGCAAGATGATGCGCTCCACGCGTGCCTGGGGTGGCAGTTCAAAGGCCTGAGGATGCGCGTCGAAGTACTTGCGCGCCTCTTGCTCATTGGCTGGCCGTTCGCAAGCGGGGGCCAGCTTTTTGTATGCCGCCAATGCGTAAACGTCGTCAAAACGCTTCAGCGCGCCCTCTCCCGTTCGGCGAGGCAGCCCCACACGCTCGGCATCGAGCACCAGGGTTCGGGTTATCGCCATCTCCTGCACGACACCCTCAACGCCCCACGCGTTACGCGCATTTTGCCGAAGGTCAAGTCGCGTGCCCAAGTAGTCGGACAAATCCTGCTCGCTGATCACCTCGCCATTGGCCAAGCGCGCCAAAGGCTTACTTGCGGGAGCAGCCTGGGCCCAGACGCAGCCGACCGCCGCGACCAGCACAGCACCGGCCATCCACTTCATTTTCTTCATCAACATCGTTTTTAGTCCTGTCTATCGCGTAAAGGGCCGCGCTTGTTCCCACAGGGGGCCGTAGAGAATTTCGACACCCATTTTCTTGGGCAGCGCCGCCGAGTTATAGACCACAAGGTCTTTTTGACCGTCCGCGTCGGCGTCGATCGATTGCAGTGCGGTAGGAAAGCCGTCAACGGGAAGCCAGCGCGTCTCCAACACCTCGCCCTGATTGTTCAGACGCTGCAGGTAAACGCGGGAGTCCAACCCCCAGATCACCAGATCATCAGCCAACGGCAGAACACTCACCGTACCGACCTCTTGGGGTGCAGTGATCCACTGGAGTTCCCCACTGTCCATGTTCATGCGCAAGTTGCGCCCGCCGGTTTCCACCGCGACGTAGAGCCAGCGCCCCGAAGGCGAAGGCCTGGTGTGGCGCGGGACCACGCGGACGGGCGCAGGTACGGTCAAGAGGTTGCGCGCAGGCTCCAGCAGCTTGTCCCAGGGCGCAATCACCACGCGCTTTTCATCAAGGCAGGCTACGACCATGCCGCCAGCGGGCGCACCGGGGGCGCGTTGTACCCGCACAGGGTGCCAGGGTGCCTCACACCATTTGACACGCTCCACGCGGGTGGCGCTCTCAGGCTGGTCGGGCGCAAAGTCAACCCACGCGACATCCGTGCCCGAATAGGGGGTAGCCAGCAGACGGAAGCGCCCTTCTGAAGCCTCCACCAGCACCACGTCGCGGGGCGAAATACCAATGGGAATTTGCCTGAGCAGTTGCAAACGCCCCTGCACCACGCGGAAAACATCCAGGCTGAAGCTGTTCTCTACGGCGGCCATTACCAGATCGTCGGTGAGCCAGATGGCACTGTCGGGGTGGTAGGCCAAAGGCTGGCGGTCCAGCAGGCGGGCCTGGCGCCCACGCACCTCGTAGAGCACCAGCGTGCTCTTTTCATGCTCTACCGCTACGAGGCGGCAGCCCGCAGCCGTACAGCGCATTTCCCCGCCCCACGCCATGTCCACATCCATACCGGTGCGGGCAATGGGCTTCACGACAGGCTCTTTGTTAGCAGGCGCGGAACCGCCTGCCGTGACCTGCCCCGGCACGGGCGCGGTTTGGCAGGCAACCAACAACAGCGCTGCAACCAAAGTTGCAGCAACTCGCAAAGGGCGCTCCAGAATCATCATCAATTTCCTACTTTGAACTCACCAAAACAAATAGCGCCCAAGGGCGCTATTTGTTTTGCAGGCTGCACAATACAACCCTGCCTGAGCCTGAGCAGCGCGGCGAACCGCGCTACCAGGTTCTTAGTTCGCGGTCGACAGGCGGTGTGCGCCCAGCAGCGTTTGAACAGCACCAAAGCTAGGAGCGATGATGGTGGAGAAGGACACCACGGAGCCGTTGCCAAGGGTAGCCAAGGCACCGGACGTTGGGGCGCCCGATGGGAGCACGCCTGGGTTCCACTCGATGATACCGTCCAGGAACGCAGCGGGGCGGCCAGCGATGGTTTCTGGGTCGAACCACGACAGTTCGCTCTCGACCAGCGGGAAGTTCACCGACTGACGGTTTTGGGCGCTGTCATAAATGTTGACGGTGTGGGTACCCTTGTGGTTACCAGTCGACCACACAGCGATACGGGTGTCGTTACCCGAATTCACGGTGCCATCGATGAAATAGCGCATAGAAACTTGCAGCGTAGGAGCCACAGCAGCGCCACCAGCCACGCTCACCAGGCTGTCGGCGCCCAGGGTCGTCAGGTTGGCTGCACCAGTGGTGGTCAGCGTCAGAGGGCCGTCGATCACGGGCGTGAAGGCCACGCTCTTGCTTGCCAGGTCAACGAAGAATGCATTACCAGCCAGCTGACCGGAAGTAGCAGCAGAGGTCTGGTCTGCCAAAACAGCGTTAGCCACGTTGCAGGCGTTAGCAGCCGTAGCGCCCGTACCGCCAGTACCCACAGCGAACACCATGTAGCCGCGCTTGCCTTCCATGCCAACACCGGACACAGCAGACCAGTTCACGCCGGTGTACTGCTTGTTGGTCATTGCAAAGCAGCCGTCCACGCCGTGGTTGGATTCTTGGTCAAACCAGGTCCAGAAAACGGGGATCGTACGGCCGGACTGGTTCACCAGACCGATGGCGGTGGTGCTAGCAGCGCCGTTGTGGATCACGTTAGGAACCACCAGGCCGTTGGAGAAAGTACCGACGGTATAAGCCTGAGCCACACCAGCCGACAGCGCAGCTGCCGCAACGGCTGCCAGAGCAAATTTTTTCATCTTAAATATCCTTAGAAAAAAGAAGGAAGCTTCCCACCCTTGCGGGCTGTGCAACCCATCCGTCAAACCGTTTGGGCTGCTGGTATCTTAGCCCGTGAACACAGGGTTTTCAATCCTTGCACGACTTTCATTTTTTTCGCCCATGTTTTGTTGCGGTAACACAACGAAGCGCGCCATGATGGCCACCTTAAAGAATGGTCTTGCGTTCGGCGTGGTACCACACGCCTTCAATCCGCACCCATTCGTCCTTCAAGACGGCTTCCTGGTTGTTCATGCGCAAGAGGGGCACCGAAAATTTTATCTTCACATTGACGATGGCTTTGTCGCCTTCCAGCGAAAGCACGTCCTGAACCTCCACCGCGTCGTAAACAATCCCTTCGCGCTTCATGTAGGCCTGCAAGGTCCAGCCCGGTTTCTTCGATAGCTCCTCGTACTTCCAGGATGTGACGGGGTCATTGTCCTGAACGGATTTCCAGAACTCCTGGGCCCGTTGCAGCAGCACAGCCCTGTCTCGGGCGGGTGAGGGGCCGCCCGCACAAGCCGACAAGGCAGCCACCAGCGATAGGGCCACCGGCGCAGCCATGAGCCCGAGCACGCGACGGCGTTCAAACGTATTTCTTTTCATATATCTCTCCTAGAAAACACTTATAGACCCAGCAGTTCGCCGGTATAAATTAGTAGCGGGCTCAGCGGGGAAGTTCAGGCGCGGTCAGGTCGCGCTCGAGCATTGGGAACGACTGGGCTGACATGGCACGCATGCGTTGGCGCATCTCGGCGCTGGCGCTTCGCAGTGCGTCGTCGTCTTCCAGCGCCCGCGGCGTCATCAGCACCAGCAACTCGGTGCGGTTGTTGTTATTGGTGTGGTTGCCAAACAATGCGCCCACGACCGGAATTGCAGACAGCAGGGGCACACCGTTGCGGCCGGTGGTGTCGTTTTCGCGGATGAGGCCGCCCAGCACAATGGGCTCGCCCGAGCGCACAGCCACCCGCGTCTGGATCTGGCGGGTCAGGAAGGCGCGCTGGCCGGTGGCGGTGTCCAGGTCGCCCACATCGGTGACCTGCTGCGAGATATCCAGGGTGATGAGCCCGCCCATGTTCACCGATGGGGTGACAGACAACATCACGCCCGTGTCCTTGTAGATGATGGATTCCGTGACCAGGTTGCCGGTGGTGACCGAGGTGGAGCTCTTGATGGGCTGCTGCTGGCCAACCTGGATGGTGGCATTGTGGTTATTGAGCACCATCACCGACGGGCTGGACAGCAGGCGCACCTGCGAGTTTTCTGCCAGCGCGTTGAGCGTGGCGCGCACCACACCGGCCTTGTTGAGAATGGTGTACGAGAAGCCCGGCTGCTTGGGGCCAATGTCCCCCGTCTGATTAAAGTTCAGCAGTGCCTGCCCATCGCGCCCCCGCGAGAGGTTGTTTTGCACAAACCACTCGACGCCATACTGCAGGTTGCCCGTCAGGCTGACTTCGACAATGCTCGCCTCGATCAGGACCTGGGAAGGCGCCTTGTCGAGCTCTCGCAAGGCTTGCTCGATGCGGCGGTATTCGGTGCGCGGGGCGCGAATGAGCAATGCGTTGCGCTTTTCGTCGGCCACCACGCGCACATTGCCGTCGAGCTGGCTGGCGGATGTGAGCGACGCGTTGTTGGGCGAAGTGCGGTTGGCGCCCGCCTGGGACTGCAGACTGCCGCCACCGAACATTCCAGCGCTGGTGCTGCCGGTGGTGCCTGTGCCCACGCGGTTGGCGGTGCCACCACCCAACGGGCTGGAACCGAAACCGCCGGTGCTGCTGGCAGCCTGGCCGAACTGCGTGGGCGCCGATCCCGCCGCCACCCCTGGCCTTCCTTGTTCAGAGGCTCCGCCAAACAGCCCATTAAGCATTTCGGCCAACTGGAGGGCCGAGCCGTTTTGTACCGGGTACACAAACAGGCTTGCTTCGAGCGAATCGGTCGGGCGGTCCAGTCGCCGCACCCATGTTTCGACCTGGGTGAGCAGATGGGCCCGGGGTGTGACCACCACCAGGGCATTGAGGCGCTCGACCGGAAACACACGGATCAGCCCCCCGAGCGGGCCGGCGGACTGCGACGCGCCCGCCGACGCCGCCGCAGCGCCGGTTGCCGCGCCGCCTTGCCCGCCACGGCCTGCGGCGGTGGGGGCCGGGGTAGCAGCCCCGCCCGGCGCGTCGGCAGCCCCCAGCAGGGCCTGCATCGCATCGCGCACGACGTTGACGTTGGCGTTTTCCAGCACGAACACGCCCAGGGACATGCCAGACAGGAAGTCAACGTCAAATGACTCGACCATCTCCAGCCAGCCGCCCAACTGGGCTTTGCTGCCCTGCAGCACCAGCAGGTTGCGGGTGCTGTCCACATAGACGATAGCCTCGCGCGGTGCAATGGGCGCCAGAATCTTGGCCATCTCGGCGGCGGCGATGTGGTTCAGCGGCACGATCACGGTGCCCGAGCCGGACAGGTCTTTGAAGTTGGCCGCCCCCAGCACCGGGCGCGCGCCCAGCGTGACGGTGCGCTTGGTGACGTGATAGACCCCGGCGTTATCGCGAACAATCGCCAGGTCGTGCGGCAGCAGCACGGCATCGAGCACATCGAGCACCTGGCTTCGCAGCAAGGGCTGGCGGGTGTGAAGGCTGACCACGGTATCGCCACCGGCATCAATCGTGTAATTGAGTTTGAGCAGATCGCCCAGCAGCGCGGTCGCGAGGTTGCCTACCGTGACGTTTTCAAAGTTGAGGGCAACCCTGTCTCCTTGGGCCAGCACCGGATCGACCCGGGGCGCCTTGTCGCGCTTGAAGAGCTTGTCGTCGCCGGGGAACAGCTTGGAGCCTGCAGCAGGCCGGGTGTCGGGGGCCTTGGCCGCCTCGGCCTTGGTCACCGGCTGGCGCCCAGCGCCCGGCTGCACCGTCACAGCGGGGGCCGCTGGGGCGTCTTTACCGCCAGAAACCGCGTTGCCGGTCGGCGGGGCAGATGCACTGGCAGGAGCGCCAGGCCCTCCCTGCGTGTTGGCGCAACCCGACGCCAGCAGCGCCAGCACAAGGATCGATGGCCGGATGTTCATAGGGTGTAACTCCACATTGTTGGGGTGCGCTGCGGCAGCTTGCCGCCGTTTATCGGCGTACCGCAGGGCTGCCAGGCGGCGTTTTGATGAGTGCGGGGGGTCCAGGCTCCAGAGGGCGGTCCACGCGCTCATTGTCCGCAGATACGAAGGTAGCCCTGCGTCCATCGAAGGACTCGATGCGCCACGGACTGCTTTGCGCGGTGAGCTTGAGGGTGCTGCCATCGGCCCGTTGCAACAGGGCCACGCGCTCGCGTCCTGACTCCAGGACCGCCGTCAGCCGCGCCTGCACCAGCTCATTGGTCATGCTGGTTTTCTTTTCCTCCACTGGAATCGGCCGTCGCGAAGACCAGAAAACAGGCCGCTCCAGCGCCTGACGGGCCGAAACGCTGGGATGCTGCTCCAGGGGTTCGACCTTGGGCAGATCTGGTTTACGCGGGGGTGGCGCGGTCCATCGGTCTTTTTCAGCCAGCCACCAGTAGCCACTGGCGGCCAGCGCGCAGCCTGCCAACACGGGTAAAAAGTGCCAGGGCTTGATCATTGCGTGGCTTTCTCGGGTGCCAGCGGCGCCTCAAGCTGGACCGTCAGGCGGGCCGTTTGCGGCCCTGGCCCCGACACTCCGCCTTCGCGCGTGATGTTGACCGTGCGAACCCACAAGGGAGGGCGGTGAACCTGCAGGCGTTCCATGAAGTTCAGCAGCTTGGCCCACTCCCCGGTGACGGTGGCAGTGAGCCGGACACGGGCCAGCTTTCCGTCGGCCCCTGGCTCCAGCGCAAACTGCGACGACACCAGGGTGCTGCCAGAGTCCATGATCATCTTGCGAAGTTGTTGCTGCACTTCGTTTTGCGCAGCCTCGCCCGCGGGGTGCAGCCAGGGCGTCACCACCGCGCTGGCGGTATCCAGCAACCCCGTGATTTCAGCCCCGGCGTTGACCACACCTTCCAGGCGTTCGCTGCGCGGCTCAAGCTGCCCCAGAGCGCTTTCGTAGCGCACCCAGAGCATGCGATAGGTGACCGCAGCACCTGCCAGAACAATCAAAAACAATAGCAACAAAACAAGACTGGACTTGCGCAACCAGGTGTTTTTATTCATGGTTTGGCCCCCTCGTTGCGCCAGCGCATCTCAAAGGCAAAGCGTTCCTTGTTCAGGCTGCCGTCGCGCACGTTGGCCGCCGTGGCGCGCACGTCCGCAAATCCCGGCTGACGACCGAGATGGGCGATGAGATCGGTCGCATTGGATGTGAGGCCGGTGATGCGGATTTCGTTGCCGCTGATCTCGATGCGATCGAGCCAGGTATCGGCTGGCAGAGCCGCCGACAGGCCATCGACCACGCTGGCCAGCGGGAGGTCCAGCGCGATGTTCTTGCGCAGGTCTTGTGCGATGTCCGCCTGACGCCGCAGCTCGTCCATGCTCTGGCGCAGCGGTGCGGCCTGCGGAACCAGCACGTTCACATGCTGCACCGCCCGCACAACCGCCTGGCGCTTGAGGACCAGAGGCATCAACGCGGGCAGCGACAGCGCGATCAGCACCAGCGCAAGCAGCGTGACGGCGGCTGCATCCATCCAGCGCTGGCGTTTTACGGCCGATTGCCAGACCTGGCCCCGGACGGCCAATGCCCGCCCCTGCCTGGGCAGAAACACGGCTGCGCCATCACGCAGCCCATGCCGGGCGAGCAGTTGCTCAGAGGCGTTGCGGCGGCACATTCCCCATTGAATGACCCATCCGTCGCCCGGCGCTGGCTCAGCGCGCCAGGCCGCGAGGATCTGGTCCGGCGGCAACGGCGAAACGCGCCACAAGGCCTCCTGCACGGCACCGCCCAGCGCGCTCGCGGGCATGGCCGGAAGCTCTACCGTACCCCACAGGCAATCGGATTCGGGAACCAGCACGCCCGCGGCTTTGCGTTTGCCAGCCTGCTTGCGCAGGCGCTCGCCGGTCACGCTCCATCGCTGTCCGTCGGCGGCCATGACCACCCAAGAGTTAGCGGGCCAGAAGCCGCGTTCGGCCAACACGCGCCTGAGCTCGCCCAGGCCCCATCGAAGCCGATCAAGCGTAGCTTCCAAGCGAACAGCCAGTTGCCTCCAAACTGTCATGGGATGATTTCCTGTTCCGGCTTTTGAAAGCGGCGTGTTGGCTCAATGGAAAGCGTTGTCCAGGGCGTGAGCGAATCCGGCCGTTCGCTGAGGTCTATCCAGACTTCACGCAGCCACCAGCGATCACCCTCCATTCGCACAAAGGCCCGAAACCGCAAGGTCGGCGAGCCTGATGACGGGGTTTGCGAAAAATACTCTGCGGCGGCTCCGGAAAGAAGCACACCTGCACGCATTTCCGGTGGAGAGTTTCGCAGGCGCGCCCCGAGTCCCTGCTGACCCGTCAAGACGTCGATCAGCGCGGGAGGCGCAGAATCAACCGCGATGCGCTGCTGCCCGTTGATCCCCAAATGGGGCGCGATTATCGCATACAGCTCCGAGGTCATTCCGAGCACCGACATGAGTTCGGAGCGGTCTTCCAATGCCGCATTGCGCGGCAGGGATGGCCAGCCGGCGGCGCGGTACTGCGCGGCCTCGGCGCCCCCAACCCCACTGGGGGTATCGTCAGGATCAATGTAGTCTTGCACGCGCGAAGTGAGGATGGCGGCTTCTCCCGCCGACATCGGGCCAGCGCGCTGGAACAGGGCCTGCAACAGCCCCTCGCTTGCCACATTGACATCCACCAGACCGGAGGACGGTGTCACTTCGACCCACACCTCGCTTGGGCACAGGGACATGCGCTGCACCCGGTAGCCAAGCGGCTGGCCCTTTTCGGCGTTCAGCCGCTGCGCGACCAGCTGGACTGCTCCGTCCAGGATGGATTCGGCGCGCAGGCGTTCAAGGTCGAGCGCCGTGCGTTGCGTTTGCTGGCGCACGCCCCGCGCCCCGGCGGCCGCGACCAGCGATAGGGCGGCAACCAGCCAGAGCACCATGATCAGGGCCGCTCCGCTGATCTTGCGCCGGGAGACAGGGGTTTTGGCGCGCAGCATCATCACCGGGCCCTCGCCAGAGAAAAGACCAAAGGAGGCCATGGCCCGCGCTCGTCGGCAATCTCCACCCGCACCCGCGCCGGATACCCCCCTTTGGAGGCATCCCATTGCTGCGTCCACTGCCCGGTCTGGCCGTCCTGGTAATGCCACTGCAGGGTGCGCACATCGTGCAGCAGCGTTTCACGCAGCGCCCCAGACCAGTCCAATGCCATCAATGCGCCCTGATAGGGAACGGCCTCGATCGAGAGATCAATGCGCCCCGAATCCAGGCGCAAAGGGGTCGCGCGAAAGACGTGGAGCCCGCCCGCGTCGCCCCGTTCGGGAAGCGGCGCGACCCAGATGGCGCCCGCCGCGTTGCCACTGAAGAAACTGACGAACACGGCCCCCTCGCGCCGGCTGAGCAGACGCAACGCGTCGAACTTGCGACCCAGCCACTGGCTGACCACGAGCATGCGTTCAGAGCGCTCCATGACGCGCTGGTTGCGCTCTTCGGTACGCCCCATCGTGCCAAAACCTGCAAACATCAGTGCAACCACAGCGGCCGTCACGGCCAGCGCAATGAGCAACTCCAGCAGGGTGAAGCCGCGCTCGTTTTGTTTCAGAGCGCGGCTCATGAACCCGCCAGGTAGGGTTTCCATGCGGACCAGGTCAGCACCACGGGGCCGCCAGCGCTGCGGGCAACCTCGACAGTGACCTTGGCTGCACGCAATGGCTTGCCGGTCACCGCACGCCCATCCCCGGTAC
>JBKCTS010000244.1:0-6535 GCA_046318695.1 Acidovorax sp. | reverse complement strand
TGCGCGGCACATGCCGTTTGCCATCGGCATCAAGGAGCGTGACCAGTGGGTGGCCTGCATGGACCAGGCCATGGGCGAAACGGGTGTTCCGTCCGATCTGCGCGCCCGGCTGCGCGAGAGCTTCATGGGCACCGCAGACTGGATGCGCAACAAGGGCGGGTCGGCGCTAGAGAGCGCAGGCTCGTGCCTGCAAGGAGGCGCAACACCGCATGGCGCTCCAAAAGCGGCGCTGGTAAGTGCATAGCGCTGTCACCCCAAGGGTGAGGCTGCGAAAACAACGCAAGGCCCGCGTCCATGCGGTGTGCGCCAAGATGACAAGCGGTCAACTGCCGTTTTTAGGCTCATAGCAAGCCATCAGGGTGTGGTGGATAAAAAAAGGGGCGGGCTCGGGCTGCCCCCATCAACGCGTTCGGCCCCATGCATCCATCGGGCCTGCATCGGAGTTGGCGGCCTTGCGTGCCCACGCCGTGCGCTGCTTTTTTCTGCCCTGCACCGCGGGCCGTTCGTTCGCGCCGCACCCGCATGGATGGTGTGACACAACTTGAAACACTTTACAAGGATTCGGCCTGCCGAATGCCCAATAATCCCCGGCGGCCGTCAGGGAATCGGGGCAGCGGTCGATTCCCGGAATGCGGCCCCGCGAGACCGGGGCGATCCGGTGTGTGCGATGCCCGGCCGGGCGCTGCTCGGGCGGGTCTTTCACAACGCGGCAATGTCAATAACCAAGGAGATTTTCATGACGACTCACTCTGTGTGGCTTCGCTGTTGGGCGGCCCTGCTTTTGCTGGTGGGGCTGATGGCGCCGGCCATGGCCCAGCGCGGGGGCGACGACGGTGCCTACCAGATTCTGAGCGCGCGCTACGGCACGCCCGAGGGCAACGTGGACGTGACCAACCGCCTGCGCGACCTGGCGCGGCTTGACGTGACCATCCGCGTGAGCAACGACACCTTCGGGGTCGATCCGCACCGCGACCGCCCCAAGGTTCTGCGTATCTATGCCCGCGATCCGCGCGGGGGCAACCGCACGTTTGAATACCCCGAGGGCAGCTTTGTGGATGGCAGACAGTTCACTGCCTGGTCCAACGGCAGCTGGGGCCAAGGCAGTGGTGGCGGCAACTGGAACGGCCATCCCGGCAATGGACGGCCCGACGATGGCGAGTTCATCATCCTGCAGGCCATGTACGGTACGCCCGAGTACCACGTGGACGTGACGAACCGCCTGCGCGACCTGGCCCGCCGCGACAGCGCCATTCAACTGACCAACGACACCTTCGGCGTGGACCCCCACCGCGGTCAACGCAAGACGCTGCGGATTCACGTCCGCACCCGTGACGGCCAGACACGCATGTTTGAGTACCCCGAAGGCAGCACCATTGACGGCGCGCGCTTTTCCGGCTGGGGTGGCGGCAACTGGGGCAATGAAGGCTGGAACGGAGGCTGGGCTGGCAGTGGTGGCGGCTCGTATCCCCAACCCGGCATGGGAGGCGGCCTGGAGATCGTGCAGGCCATCTATGGCGCCGACAACCGGACTGTGGACATGACCAGCCGGCTGCGCTCGCAGGTGCGGGGCGACCGGCTTTCGGTGCGGGTGGAGAACGACCTGGCTGGCTACGACCCCGCCCCTGGTACGCCCAAGACGCTCTGGGTCACCTACAGGCTCAACGGTCGTGAATACCGCGTCAACGTGCGCGAGTCGGACTACCTGCGGTTGCCCTGATACCGCCCGCCGCTGCTGACAACGCGGGGGCGATCACACACCGGCCAGTGCCTTACAACCAGGCGCTGGCCGGTTTTTCATGCGCGCTTGCAATGCCACGGGCGATGTGTCCAGGCTTCCTGGGTTTGGGTGATTAGGGAACCTCTGCATAACTCCCTGCGGTCTGCGCTGGCGCGGGCTCGGGCAGTCCACGGCGTTGCTTTTCTTGCCAATAGCCATGCTATTGGCTGCAAAAAGCGCCTTGTGGCCTATCCCGATCCGCACCAGCGCATCCTCGCGAGGGTTATGCAGAGCTTCCCTAGCGACCCCACGGACCTGCAGCCCTGCCGAGATCGGCACTGCGGTGCGCGGCCCAACAGATGTTGACATGGCTCAAGGCATGCAGCGCGCCCAGGGCGCATCATGAAGCCCATTAACCGGGATCTGGAGGCCTTTATGGACGCAACACAAACCGCCCGCTTTCGCGACAAACTGCTGGCGCAGCAGCGCGCGCTGCTGGCCCAGATCGCCGATCAGCGTGGCGGCACCATCGGCCGGGCTGAGGCCAACGCGGCGCACTTCGGGCACCCCGAAGACTCGCGTGCCCAGGTGGCCACCGAGCGCGAGCTTGAGTTCGCCCTGGATGCGCACGAAACCGCGCACCTCGGTGCCATCGACGCAGCGCTGTCGCGCATCGAAGACGGCAGCTATGGCCAATGCACGGACTGCGGGACCGACATCTCTGAAGGCCGCCTGGAAGTCGCGCCCGAAGCGTCGCGTTGCCTGGCCTGCCAGGACAGCGCAGAACACCACCACCACACCTGACACCGCGTTGGACAGAGCATGCACCACGGCCACACGGCCTTGCTGGCGTGCTGATCGCCACCCCGTTTTATCCACCCGATTTTCTGGAAATCAACCGATGAGCACTTTTCACGCCGTTGTCTGGATGGACCATCGCGAAGCCCATGTGGTGATGTTCGACCGAGAACATGCCCAAACGCAGCGCATTCGCTCACGCAGCCATCACAAGCACCAGGGCAAGGCCGAGGACGTCGCGCCGTTTTTCGGCAGCATCGCCAAGGCCCTCGCACAGACACGCGAAGTGCTTTTGGCAGGCCCCGGACTGGCCCGCAATCAGTTTCGCGACTGGTGCCAGACGCATTGCCCTGCGGTGGCCCAGGTCGTGGTGGACTCTGTCGCGGCAGACCACCCCAGCGACGCGCAGCTGGTGGCGATGGCACGCCAGTATTTCAAGAAGTTCGACGCGATGGCGGCCGACCCATCGCTGGGCTGATGCGCGGCGCGGGGAGCAAGCCCCGCTTTTGGAGCGCCATGCGGTGTTGCTTGTCCTTGCAGGCACGAGCCTGCCGCGTCGTCACGCCTTGCCTGGCACCCCAACAGCAGCGCTGGCAAATGCACCCAACTGCCGTTTCTAGGTTGACTGCGGCTTTGTGGATACGCCCGAGCGCTCAGGCCTGGCCGTTGATTCAGTCCGAGGGGACCCTTGTATTCAGCGAGCTGCCCGAGGCGGTGTGTTCAGAAGGATTCCCAATCGCCGCTTTCGCTCCCACTCGCCTTGCCGGGTTCGGCAGCCGGCGCGCCCGAGGCGGCTTTGGCCTTGGCGGGCCGAGCCGCCGCGGGTGCGCTGGGTGTGCTGGGTGCGGCCTTGGATTTGCCAGCCCGTGCTGGCGCGGGCGCGCTGCTCGCCGCTTTGGCCTTCCCAGGCAACGCAGGCGCGGCCGGGCGCGGCGCCGATTTGGGCAGAGCGGAGCGTACCGGGGGCGCCGCGGGTGTACGGGTGGCGGCAAGGGCCGGAGCGGAAGCAGGCACCGGCGGGGCTGGGCGGGAGTTCCTGGCCGCGCTGGCATCCTGAGCGGATGCGTTGCTGCCGTTCACCTTGAAGCGCGCCACCACCTGGGTCAGGCGCAAGGCCTGATCGCGCAGGCTGTTCGCCGCTGCGGTTGATTCCTGCACCAGCGACGAGTTTTGCTGCGTCATTTGGTCAAGTTGGTTCATTGACGTGTTGACCTGTCCAATGCCCTGACTCTGCTCCGAGGTGGCGGCACGGATCTCACCAATGATGTCCGTCACACGCTGCACGCTTGAGACAATTTCAGTCATCGTGGAGCCCGCATTGCCCACCAGCGCGGTGCCAGACTCGACCTTCTCGACCGAGGCGCCGATCAGCGACTTGATCTCCTTGGCCGCCTCGGCGCTGCGCCCAGCCAGGCTGCGGACTTCACCGGCCACCACCGCGAAACCACGACCCTGCTCGCCTGCGCGCGCAGCTTCCACTGCGGCGTTCAGCGCGAGGATGTTGGTCTGGAATGCGATCCCGTCGATGACCCCTATGATGTCGCTGATGCGGTTGCTGCTGGCATTGATGTCCTGCATGGTGGTAATCACCTTCGATACCACCTCGCCACCGCGCGCTGCCACCTCGGCCGCAGAGTTGGCCATCTGGTTGGCCGTGTGGGCAGAGTCCGATGTCTGCTTGACAGTGCTGGTGAGCTCTTCCATCGAGCTGGCGGTCGATTGCAGGTTGCTGGCCGTGTCTTCCGTACGGTGGGCGAGCTCGCTATTGCCATGACTGATCTCGCCTGATGCGGTGGCGATGTTGTCTGTGGCGGTGCGAACCTCCGTCACCAGCAGCCGCAACGAGGCTACCATTTTTGACAGGCCATCGAGTATCGAGCCCTCCGGGGCGTGAGGGATTTGTGTATCCAGGTTGCCTTCCGCCACCTGCGACATCACTGCGATGGCTTCAGTGGGCTCGCCGCCGATCTGGCGAAGCACCGAGCGGGCCACGACCACGCCGATGCCACACACCACCGCGAATACAGCCAGGATGGCGACCAGGCCCGACAGCAGCGCTTTACGCACCATCGCGTCAATATCGTCGGTATACAGGCCCGAGCCGACCATCCAGTTCCACCCGTCCACCCGGATCACATACTGCAGCTTGGGCACCAGTTCCTGCTGGCCAGGGCGGGCAAACATGGTCGAAACGAATGCGCGCCCATTCGGACTGGCCCGCAGGGCGTCGGAGATCTGCTTGAGGATGTCCGTACCCGAGCCGTCCTTGACCTTGCCTGCCATGTCCTGACCTTCCCATTCGGGCTTGATCGGATGCATGACGCCCTTGGAGTCCAGCGTCCAGATGTAGAAGTACTCGGTCTTGCCCTCGGGTCCACCGAAGCGTGACAGCCGCAGGGCCTCCTTGGCGGCCTTCTGGGCCTCTTCCACGGTCATCGCGCCGCTGGCCGCCTTGGCCTGAAAGCCGGTGACTACGCTGTGAGCCGATTGAACTGCCGTCGTGAGGAGTTCCTGTCGGGACTCGATGATGAGTCGGCGTTCGTTCAGCAACGACGCAAGGGACAAGATCACCAGGGCCGCGAGGGCCGTGCCGATCATGAGCATGATTTTCGTCTGAAAGCTGAGCTTGTTCATCAATGACTCCCGATTTCCTGGTTATTGTGCGCCGGTCTGTCACATTGGACACAGGCTGCCACTTTATGTTGATTGTGCTTCGTTGGAACGAAAGGTTACAGTAGGTACAAACACGGCGTTCGGTCAACCGTGGTAGGTTAGATTCCCTGATGCAACGCAAGTGATTTTCCGGCTGCGGCAATGGCATGTCCTGCCATCTAAAATGCCGCGATGCTCCAGCAACGCACCCTCAAGACTCTGACCCGCGCCGTAGGCGTCGGACTGCACAGTGGGCAACGGGTCGAGCTGACACTGCGCCCAGCTCAGCCTGATACGGGCATTGTGTTCAGACGCGTTGATCTGCCCCAGCCCGTGGACATCCCGATCCGCGCCGACGCCGTCACCGACACCCGGCTGGCCTCCACCATTGGCGTGGGCAACGCCAAGGTGCACACCGTCGAGCACCTCATGTCCGCTTGCGCCGGGCTGGGTATCGACAACCTCTACGTGGACATCACGGCAGAGGAAGTGCCCATCCTGGATGGTTCCTCGGCGTCCTTCGTGTTTCTGTTGCAAAGCGCCGGAATCGAGCTACAAAAGGCTCCCAGGCGTTTCATCCGCGTCACCCGCCCGGTGGAAGTGCTTGAAGGCGAGGGCGCCAACACCAAGTGGGCGCGACTGGTGCCCTACCACGGCTACAAGCTGAGTTTCGAGATCGATTTCGATCACCCCGCGGTCGATTCGACCGGCCAGCGCGTCGAGTTCGATATGGGCACCGGCAACTACAGCCGCGATATCGCCCGCGCCCGCACATTTGGCTTCACGCGCGATGTGGAGATGATGCGTTCGAGCGGCCTGGCCCTGGGTGGCGGGCTGGACAACGCCATCGTCATGGACGACTACAAGGTGCTCAACAGCGACGGGCTGCGGTATGACGACGAGTTCGTCAAGCACAAGATTCTGGATGCCATGGGCGATTTGTACCTCATCGGCAGGCCACTGCTGGCCGCCTACAGTGCCTTTCGCTCAGGTCACGGCATGAACAACCGGCTCCTGCGCGAATTGCTTTCCCAGCGCGATGCGTGGGAAGAAGTCACCTTCGAAGACGAGCGCCGTGCGCCGGGCGGCTTTGCCCAGCCGGTGCGCGCCTGGTGAGATGCTGATCGTTCGCTGGCTGGCCTTAGCGCTGCTGCTGACAGCGGCGGTGTGCTTTGGTGTTTACGCAGCCACGGGGCAGGTGCGCTTCAAGCGGCTCGGGTTTGCCATCTTCAAGTGGACGGTGATCGCTGGTGTGGGCCGGCCGCTAAAACCTGGGCCCTGGATCCTGCCGCAGGCCAGCTGCACACCCAAGGTCCAAGCAGACATCACCAGCGTGCTCGGCCTGCGAGACCCTGCCCTGATCAAGGG